>JAJYGO010000401.1 GCA_021785115.1 Chloroflexota bacterium
GAAGCACCCGGTGCCGTACACGGGCCACAACCACCTGGCCGGGCTCGCCTACACCATCGTGTCGGTGGGCCTGTTCGCCCAGGTGCTGAGCGGGCTGCTGCTGTTCGGCTGGATCATGCCCACCGGGCCGTTCCACGCCCTGTTCGGGTGGGGCAACGCGTTCCCCTGGGACGGCATCCAGGGCGTCCGCTACCTCCACAACCTGCTGACGTTCCTGTTCCTCGCGTTCATGGTCCACCACGTCTACTCGGCCATCCTGATCGACATCGAGGAGCGCAACGGCGTGCTCTCGTCGATGTTCTCGGGGTACAAGAACATCCGGCTCGGCCGCACGGTCGAGGCCCTCGGCCTCGTCGGCCACGCTCCTGAGGAGCAGGCCCGGATCAAGAACCTGTAGCCGATGCACGAAGCTGGGCTCCTCGCCGCCGCCATCGCCCAGGCGCTGGCGGCGGGCGGACCCGACGCGGCGACGGGCCCCGGTTCCGCCGGGGGAGCGGGCTCCGGCCCTGCCGGGGCCCGCCGGCCGGTCGCGGTCGAGATCCGCGTCCACGACCCCGTGCACATCGGCGTCGAGGCCGCGCGCATGCACGCCGAGCTGGCGCTGCGGGCCCGCGGGCTGGACGACGTCGCCGTCGAGGTGACCGCCGACCCGGTGGCCTGCCCGATGTGCGACGTCCCGAACGAGGTGCAGCCGGACCACCCGTTCTGCGAGGCGTGCGGCTGGCCGCTCCCCGACAAGGGGGGCGACCAGGTGGACGCCACCGTCCACTGGGCGGTCGCGTGAGCGGCCGCTACGCGGTCCTCGGGCTGGGGAACCGCCTCGAGTCCGACGAGGCGCTCGGCGGGCTGGTCGTGGAGCGGCTGACCGACGACCCCTCGCTCCTGGCCCGGCTCCCGGCCCCCGGCGACGTCGAGCTGGTGGACGGCGGCACCGTGGGCCTGGGGCTGATCCCGTACCTCACCGGGCTCGACGGCCTGGTGGTCGTGGACGTGATCAACGCGGGCGAGGAGCCGGGCACGCTGATCGACCTCGAGGGCTCCACCCTCATGCGCCACGACCAGGTCATGAGCGTCCATGACCTCGGCGCGGGCGAGCTCCTGGGCGCCCTCCACGTCATGGAGGCGTGGCCGCGGCGGGTGCGGGTCGTGGGGCTTGAGCCCAAGGCGATCGAGCTCGGGCTGGAGCTCACCGAGCCGGTGGCGGCGGGGGTGCCCGGGCTGCTGGACCGGATCCTGGAGCATCTCGCCGCCTGGCAGCGCGAGGACGCGCAGGGGGCCTGAGCCGCGCCTTGGGCCGTGCGGGCGCGCCCGCGCGCGTTCCCCGTTTCGCCCCGCGTGCGTGCCCGCCGTCGAGCGTGCCCTCCCGCGCGTGCCTTCCTCCCTCCTGCCCGCCAGGCGGTCACTCCGATGCACCTGCCCGCTGGGCGGGCCGTTTGGCGCGCGAACCCAGCCCGCGGACGGCCCGCATGCCCCGCTCGTGCCCTGCGTTGCCCGCTGGGCGGGCACATGCGCTGGAGTGCCCGCCCAGCGGGCAGCCGCGACGAGGGGACCCAGCTACCACGCCACGGGACTGGACCCCGGCCCGAGGCCCTACACTCGACCCGTGGACACCCCTTCGCCCGCGCCCGCGCGCGGGCCGTTCATCACGCTCGAGGGCCCCGACGGCTCGGGCAAGTCCAGCCTGCTGCCGCGCCTGGCGGCCCTGCTCCGCGAACGGGGCCTCGACGTGGTCACCACCCGCGAGCCGGGCAGCACGCCCCTCGGCGAGCGCATCCGGTCGATCCTGCTCGACACGGAGCCCCGGATCGACCACACGGGCCGCGCCGACGCGCTGCTGTTCGCTGCCGCCCGGACCCAGCACGTGCACGAGGTGATCCGTCCGGCCCTCGCCCGCGGCGCGATCGTCCTGTGCGACCGCTACGCCGACTCCTCGATGGCGTACCAGGGCGCCGGATCGCAGATCCCGCTGGACGAGGTGCGGACCCTCCAGCAGTTCGCCACCGGCGGCCTGTGGCCGGACCTGACGATCCTGCTCGACCTGCCAGTCGAGGCAGGCCTCGCCCGCAAGCGCGACGAGGTCACCCGCTTCGAGGCCTACCACGACCTCGCCTACCACGAGCGCGTCCGGGCGGCGTTCCTCGCGTTCGCCGCCGCCGAGCCCGCCCGCTACGCGGTCGTGGACGCCACGCGGAACCCCGACGCCGTGCTCGCCGCGTCCGCGACGGCGCTCGACCGGCTGGCGGACCGCTGGCCCGCGCTGCGGGGCTAACGGGCGCCGAAGCCCCGACGGCGGCGATCGGCCGCTTCGGATAAGGTGGCCGGGCACCATGACGTCGTCCGCGCCCCTCCGACCCCGCCGCCCCGACCGCCGCGGACGGCGCGGCGTCGCGCTGCTGCTGCTGGCCGTGGTGCTCGGGGCGGGCGCCTGCGCCCCCGCACCCCAGGCCACGGAGACCTCGAGCCCCCAGGCGGCGTCGATCCCGCCGTCCTCGGCCCCGCTGCCCACGGAGTCGGCGTCACCTTCCCTGCCGCCGCCCACGGCCACCGCCGCCCCGAGCCCCGTCGTCCCGGCCGACCCGTGTGGCGAGGCCGACCCGACCTGCCAGAGCGCCGCCGCGGTCCAGCAGACGACCGGCATCCAGTTCACGGACCCGGTGCCCTGCGCCGTGCAGGGCGTCACTGGGGTCAACGCCGTGCCCGGCGCGAGCGGGACGGTCACCACCTACTGCAACCTCCAGATCGACAGCTTCGCGCCGAAGGCCGGGGAGCAGCTGCCGGTCGTCGTCATGATCCCCGGCGGCCCCGTCCCGCTGGGGACCCGCGCCTACCTGTGGCTGCTCGCCCGCCTCGTGGCCTGGAAGGGCGCCGTGGTCTACACCGCCGACTACCGGTCCGCGCCGCAGTGGGGCGGCGGCTACCCCCAGACCTTCGCGGACGTCGCGTGCGCGGTCGCCTACGCTCGCGCCAACGCCGCCAAGATCGGCGGGGACCCCTCCCGGATCACGCTCCTCGCGCACTCCTTCGGCGGCTTTCCGGGATCAGTCGTCTCGCTCTCGCAGCACGACTTCGCCACCGACGAGCCCGCGTGCAAGGCCGCCGGCGCCAGCGGACGGCCGGACGCGTTCGTCGGCGTCGCGGCCATCTACGGCTTCGACCACGTCGGGGCGGACTTCCTCGCCCAGATGCTGGGCGGCACCCAGCAGGATGTCCCCGCCAACTGGGCAGCCACCGACATCACGACCCTCGCCACCGCGAAGGGCCACCCGAAGCCGCCGGTGCTGCTGCTCGCCGGCACGGCCGACGCGGTCGCCCCGATCGCCACCGCCGACGAGTTCGCCGCCGACCTGCGCGCTGGGGGGATAACGGCCACCGTGACGTCAGTCGAGGGCGCCGACCACAACACGATCCTCGCCGACCCCGCGACGCTGTCCGCCGTCACCGCGCTGATCGGCGCGAAGGGCCAGTAGCGGGGCTGGGCCGGGCGCCCGTGACCGCGAGCGCCCTCCTGACCCGAGCAGCGGTCCGGTGACCTAACGCGAGACCGTGTACCGGTAGACGGGCGAGATGTTGTTCGCGTACTCGGGGGTGGGGTAGACGACCACCCGCCAGTAGAAGCTCCCCACTGCCCGCGGCGTCCAGGTGAGGCTGGCCGTGCCGTCCGCCTGCGACGAGCGCCCGTAGCTGCCCGCGTACACCCAGTGCCGTCGGCTCGCGTCATAGCGGTACAGCTGGAACGAGACGGTCGCCACTCCCGCCGGGGCGATCTGCGCCCGCAGGGTGACTGGCCTTCCGACCCGCGCCGCCTGCCGCGTGGACGCGCTCACGCCAGGCAGCGAGACGGTCCGCCGCACGATGGCGGCGGCGTCGGCGGAGGCAGCGCTCGCGACCGCGGAACCCGGGTAGCTGACGCGGTAGTCCGTGTTCATCGGCGGAGTCAGCGTCAGCGTGTACCGGCCGCCGATCGGGACGATCGTCCCGATCGGCGAGTAGTCGGCGGTGCCCCTGACGCGGGCGTCCAGCTGGAGCGACGCCCCGGCCGGCACCGACGCCGTGCCGCTCAGCGTCACCGAGGAGCCGATCACCGATACGCGCGGCGACACGGACGCGGTCACTGACGATGCCGGAACATACGAGAGCGTCCAGGGCTCCGTGACGGCCACCTTGTTTCCGGCGATGTCGCGGACGTCGCCGACCGCAGCGATGTACGTGTAGCCGGGCAGGAGATCGGTCGACGGCGTGAAGGTCCCGGTTCGCGTGGCCGGGTAGTACAGATACGTGCCGGGCAGGATCCCGCCGTTCGGCGCCTGGACGACCAAGCCGAGGTTCAGCCACGTCGCGTCGTCGATCGGCTCGCTGAACACGACGGAGATCAGCGGGCGAGGGGTGGTGACCACCGCCTTGTCCGGTGGCGAGAACGACACGACGGTGGGACGGATGGTGTCCAGCGTGACGCTCACGCTGACCGGCTGCGACCACAGCCCGACGCCGTTCATCACCCGCGCCCAGATCGTCTTGAGCCCGTCACCCCCCGGCACCGTCCAGGTGAACTGGTTCTCCAGCGGGGCCGGTGCCGACCAGGTCGTCCCGTCGTTGCTGAGGCTCATCTGCGTGACGCCCGACAGGTCGTCGAACCCGGCCAGCAATAGCGTCACGGTCGTCGAGTTCACCATCGTCGCGCCACCCGCCACGTGGAGGCTGGCGACCGGCGGCGTCGGATCCGGGACGACCTGGACCGACAGCGTGTACGTGCCCTCGACGTTCGACGCTCCGTTGAGGTCGAGGTAGAACGTGCCGCCGATCGTGGTCGGCCACGAGACGTGCTCCGAGCTGGTCGGGCCGGTTGACTTGGTCAGCAGGCCGGTGTTGGAGAGAACGGTCGTGGCGCTCGAATCGAACAGGTAGAGGTCGAAGTCCGTCCCGACCGTGCCCGTCAGCCCGGCGACCAGGACATAGCCAGCGGGGACGTCGATGCGGTAGACGACGTCGTAGATCGGGCCGCCGAGCAGCCCGCTGACCACCGAGGCCGGCAGCGGGATGCCGGGGATGTCGGACTCGGGCGGGTTCGCCGCGCGGGCGGCGGGCCCGCCGGCCACGGCCGAGGGGACAGCCAGCAAGAGCGCCAGGAGCACGTGGAGCCAGGAGCGCCGGGCCTTCATGGTGGGTGGAGGATACCCCGGGACATGCAGAGAGGGCCGGGGCGATTGCCCCGGCCCTCTCGCTGCGGGTCGCCCCGGAGGGACGACCCGCTGTCTGCTCTAGACGGTTAGCGCCAGCGAGCCTGGACGGCGTTGCTCATGGTCCCGGACAGGGAGCCACGGATCGACAGCCAGGCGGCCGACGAGGACCGCCAGTAGAAGTACACGTTGCCCGAGGCGTCAGCGACGCGGGCGGTCTTCACAGCGAAGGTCGACCACACGCCGGAGGCGCTCTTGGAGGCGACGAGGATGGAGACGTGCTGGCCGGCCGCGGCCGCGCCGAACGACATCTTGAAGGTGACGTACTTGCCGAGCGCCGCGACCTTGGTGGTCGTGGTGAACGGGCCGGTCTTGGTCACGCCCAGCGCCGAGGCGTTGGTGGCGGCCGTGACAGGGACGACAGCGCCGACGTTCGCCGAGCCGGAGCCGCTGACGGACGTGCTGGCAGAGACGTCGGTGGAGACGGTGGCGAGGGCGGTCACAGTGCCCGTGTTGAACGGGGCGAGATACGTGGCCGTGGCCATGCCATTCGAGAGCCCGCTGAGGGGGGTGGCGGCGCCAGCGCTGAGGATCATCGTGGGCGCGGTGTTGGTGTCGGCGACCGGCCGGCCGCCCGCGTCCACGGCCGTGACCGTGATCTTCGCGGTGCCGCCGGGCGTGATCGTCGCGGCGCTGAACGCCACGGTGACCGTGGCGACGTCGCCGGAGGCGTAGACCGTGAACGGAGCCGCCTTGATGGCGGTTCCGCTGGTCGGGGTGTACGAGAGCGTGAACGCGGACGAGCCGAGGGCGTTGGCCACAGGCGCCGGGACGCTCACGTTGCAGGAGCCATCGGAGTTCGCCGTGGCGGCGACGGTGCCGTCAGCGAAGACCGTGGTCGTCCCGGAGGTGACGGCCCAGGTGCCGTTGGCGGAGGCCGCATCGCAGCCGATCAGGTTGCCGGAGGCATCCTTCTCGTTGACCGTGCCGACGACGGTGGTCCCGACAGTGTTCTCAGCGACCGAGTAGCCGGACTGGGTGAACACGAGGGACGCCGGGGTGCCCGTGAACATGAAGCTCACCGGCGCGAACGAGGTCGTCTTGCTGTTGAAGGTCGCCGAGGTGGAGATCACCGCCGTGCCGGCGATGCCGGTCGACCAGATGCTGATGTCGGCGACGCCGTTGGAGCCGGTAGTGAGCGTGGTCGTCTGGCCGAAGAAGTCGCCCTCGACGCCGCCGACCGGCGAGATCGTGGCAGTGACCACAGCGCCGTTGACCGGGTTGCCGTTGCCGTCCTCGACGGTGACGCACAGGTCGCCGACGTAGGTGTTCGAGGGCAGGGCCGGGGCGCTCGTCACTGCGGTGCCGGTGCAGCCGGAGCTCGTGCCGTACGTCTTGACGGTCGAGTTGGCCGCCGAGACGTCCAGGCCGCTGCTCGCGGTGAACGTGATGGTGAGCGTGCCGTCGAGCGACGCGACGCCGGTGGCGGTGTCGATCGTGTAGACGTTCACGGCCGCGCTGCCGGGCGCCGAGGGCGACCGGAGCGTGATGGTGTCGCCCGAGCCCAGCGCCGCGCCCGCGGGGGCGGTGACGGCCGGGCCGGTCAGGGTGAACTGCCCGCTCACCGAGATGATGGAGGCGCCGGTCGCCGTGATGTAGAGGCTATCCCCGCTGGGCACGGTGGCCGCGCCTTCCAGGGTGACGGTGCTGATCCCGTCGGCGACCTGTGAGCAGGTGCTCGGGTTTGCGGCCGCCAGGCAGGACAGGTACGCAGTCGTGGTGTAGCTCGGCAGGGCCGCGAACGCCGTGGTGGCGGCCACCGACGCGAGCAGCGCGCCGGCGAGGGCCGCGCTCAACGTTTTCTTCCAGATACCCAAGTGGGTTCTCCTTGTATTGGGCGTTGATGTGGTTTCCGGCCCGCAGGCCGGGCCCGGGATGTCTGCCCACCCTCCTACAGTGGATCCCGGCTCAGTCTTGGACGACAGCCTTCCGGAAGGCCCGGAACGGCAAGGCGGGCCCTGCCCGCCCTGCAGTTACGGCAATGGGGTTGCACCCGCCGAGGGGGCGGGCGTGGGTGACGCCGTGGGCGTTGGAGACGCCGACGGCGTTGGAGAAGGGCTCGGCGGCGGCGTGCGCCGCGGCTTGTCGGTGGGCGAGGGGGTGACGGTGGGAACCGGGGTGGCCGTGGGCTCCGTTGTGGCCGACGGAGCCGGCGAAGCGGTCGGCTCGGGCATGGACGTCGGGGCCGGCGTCGGCTTGGGCGTGGGCGCGGCGGTGATGCGCGGCGCGGGGGCCGCCGTCACCGGCGCCGAAGTGGGCGCCGGCGTGGCCGAGATGCCCGCGGGCCCCGGCGTCCCGCTCTGGGCAGCCGGAGACGGCGCGGCGCTCGGTGATGTCAGCGATGGCGTCACTTCGGGCGCAACGGTAGCACCCCCGCCGCCGAGAAACGAGGTGTTGTTGAACAGGCTGCTCGCCGCGAACACCAGCGAGGCGCCGACCAGTGCTACCACGACCACGGTCACGGCCAGGGTGGAGGTGGTCCGGACAGCGCCCCGGAAGACCTGCGTCCGGAGATCGCGCAGCCATGACCGGTGCTCGTGGCGGCGCTCCCGCTCCGCGATGGCGGCGAGGATGACCCGCTCGTCGAAGCCGTCGGACGGCGGCGGCACGGGGGCCAAGGCCAGCGCCTCGACGAGCTTGGTCAGCCCGCCGAGCTCCGCGGAGCACGCCGGACATCGGGCGACGTGCGCCCGCAGCAGCTCCGCCGAGGCGGGGGCGAGCTCGTCGAGCACGAACGCGTCGATCAGGGGGCGACAGGAGGCACAGTCAAGCAGGTCCGGTCGCATGGAGGGCGTCACAACGAGGTAATGACACGAACCCGCCGAAAAGTTGCAGGCAGGCGCTGTTCTCTGGGAAATTCCTCGTGCCGCGCCGCTTGCACCGCGCCGACCGGGGTGAGTGGCCGGGCCCTGACTATCCGCGGCGCGTCGGAGCCGTCACCGCGTGGCCGGACACCCGCCCGGAGCCGGCCATCCCCCGGGAGTCGTCCTCGACTCGGCTTCCCTGGGCAAGCCGGCGCTCCGTCACGCGGGTCAACTCCTCCCGCAGGGCCCTGGTCCCTCGGAGCAGGTGGCTCTTGAACGTGTTGAGCGGCACATTCATGGCCTCGGCGCCAGCCGCGTAGTCGAGCCCGGTCATGTACCGCAGCACGACCGCCGCCCGCTGGTTGAACGGGAGCCGCTCGATGGCCTCGACCATCCGCTCGCGCAGCTCGGCCGCCTCGGCCGCCGCGACGGGATCGCTGGCGCCACCGGCGTCGGCCGGAAGCCTGCCGGTCCAGGAGTCGTCGCCGTCCTCGAGCCCGGAGAGCAGAGGAGTGGGCCTAACGCGCGCGCGCGAAGCAGTTCGTCGCGCGATGCGGACGGTGATCGCGTTCAGCCATGCCGCCAGCGAGGGGTTCGGGTCGAACCGGTCGATCGCCTTGAAGGCGGCGAGGAACGTCTCCTGGACCACGTCCTCCGCCGTCAGGCGGTCGCCAGTCAGGCGGTAGGCGAGCGCATGCAGACGCGGCCGGTGCTCGCGGACGAGCATCGCGTAGGCTGCGTCAGATCCCTCCCGGCAGCGCCGGACGAGCTCTCGCTCGTCGCCCGCCCAATCCGTCACGACACCTCCGAACGTCGCGCTCGCGGAATGACCCGCCTCGGCTCCCCCACGTTCCCCAACGGCGCGCCGGAGCGGAATGCCGCTCGCCTCGGCTGTGTGTCCGCGGTCAGTCTGCCACACAGGCGCGACATGCGGCAGGTGCCATCCGGGTACCCGCCGCGGCCTGACCATCGTCGGGTCGGGCGCTCGACGGGCCGTGACGTTTGGGGGGTTCCCCCGTGCAGTACGCTGCCGCAGTGTCGCCGGGTGCGGCAGCGTCTCCGGATTGACCGCACGCAGCAGATTGGGGAGGACGCAGGTGGACGCGCACGGGAGCACGCGGGTGGGCATGCGCAGTCTCGGGGTCCTGGCGGGGCTGGCGCTCGCCGGCTCGCTGGTCGTCGCGTCCGTGCTGCCCGGGCCGGCACAGGCGGCGAGCGCGACCGTCAGCATCTCGCACTACGTGTTCACGCCTTCTCCGTTGACGATCACGGCCGGGACGACCGTCACCTGGGTCAACCGCGACCCCACCGAGCACCAGGTCGTCTCCGACACGGGGGCCTTCCCCAAGTCCAAGATCCTCAAGACCGGGCAGACGTACTCCTACCGGTTCACCAAGGTCGGGACGTTCAACTACCACGATGGGTTCACCGCCACGATCCGCGGCACCATCGTCGTCAAGGCGGCGCCCAAGCCCACGCCAACGCCGACGCCCCGCCCCACGGTGCGGCCGGTCGCAACGCCCAAGCCAACGCCGAAGCCCACCGCAACGCCGACGGCCGCGCCTTCGAGCCCCGCCGAGTCCGCCGTCCCCGGCGCATCGGCGGTGCCCAGTGCCGCTCCGTCAGGAGAGGGCACCGGCGCGTCCTTCGAGCCGTCGCTGGCGCCCGGCGCCTCTGCGGGAGGCGGCGGCGGGGCGACCTCCACCCCGGCCTCGTCGTCGCTCGACCTCGGCAGCCTCGCGATCGGGGTTCTGCTCGCGCTGGTCGCGGTCGGCGTGGTCAGCCTGGTCTACCGGGCGAGGCGAGCCGGCGGCTGACGCCTCGCGCGGGCGCGCCTGCGGTCCCCCCTGCGGCCCGGAACGACCGCGTGGGCCCGAGACGGCAGCCCGCCTGATTCGAACGCCTCCGGGTCGCGCCGGCGTCAGCCCTCGGCGGTCGCGGAGATGGACGCAGGGCCGGTCGCGCTCATCAGGGCGCCCCGCGCTGCGGCGAGCAGCGTGTCCGCGTCCGTGCCGTCCCTGGGGAACCGGGCGACGCCCGCGCTGACCGAGACCGCGTGGCCCTCGACCGGGTCGAGCCGGGCGATGCCGTCGATCACGCGCTTCGCGACGGTGACGCCCGCGGAGCCCGGCGCGACCAGCACGAACTCGTCGGCGCCCACCCGCCCGATGGTGTCCACGAGGCGGACGCTCTCGGCGAGGATGGTGGCCACCTGGCGCAGGACCAGGTCGCCGGCGCGGGAGCCCGCGTCCGAGTTGAGGCGCTTGAAGCCGTCCACGTCGAACACGGCGACGGAGATGTCGCTGCCCTGACGCTGCGCCCGCGCGACCTCGAGCTCGAGCACGCGGTGGACGGTCCTCGCGTTGGCGAGGCCCGTCAGCGTGTCGGTGTGGGCCACGCGCTCGTACCACTCCGAGCGCTCGGTCACCAGCGACGACAGGCGGAACAGCGTGATCGCCGCCGCGGCCAGGTCGGCCGCGCCCACCAGCAGCGTCTCCTCGGCCGTGTCCACCTCGTGCTCGCCCGGCCAGCCGAGGGTCAGCACGCCCACGCAGTCCTCGACGCCGGCGCCGGCCGCCACCACCAGCGGCAGGTCCACGCCCGTCCAGGCGGCGCCGTCGGGGCCGGCCACCGCGCGGCCGAGCGTGCCCGAGCGGTCCAGAGCGGCCAGGTTGATCGGGTGGTCGGGATTGCCGGCCACCTCCGCGGCGAAGGCCGCGACCCGGTCGTCCGCCATGCCGAGCGTCATCAGCAGCTCGACCTCGCCCCGCTCGGGATCCTGGGTGAACACGGCCGCCACGCTCGCACCGACCGCGCCCGCGCCCGCCTCGACGATCACCGCCAGCGCGGTGTCGAGGTCGGCGGCCCGGGCGAGCGCGGCAGCGCCGGCCGAGAGGACGGCGAGCGAGCCGCGCTCGACGTCGGTTGTGTCGGACACCAGACCCCTCCGTTTGGTTGCTCGGCGCCGGCGGCGGCAGGATCGGGCGGTGCGCTCGCACCCGCTGCGGCGTGCCGGATCAGGAGCGCATCCTACACCGCCCCCGTGGGCGGGCCGGCACCCGCTCGTGCGCGGCGGGTCGCGCGGGTCGGCTAGACTCCGAGTCGTGAAACTCGTCGTCGCCATCGTGCACAACGAAGACGCCGGGGCGCTGGTGGACGCGCTGCTGGCGCGTGAGTACCGCGCCACGCGGCTGCACTCGTCGGGCGGCTTCCTCAAGCAGTCCAACGCCACGGTCATCCTGGGCGTTGACGACGACCACGTGGACGTCGTGCTGGGGATCGTGGACGAGACCTGCCACCCGCGGACGCAGATCGTCAACCCGATGCCGCCGATCATGGAGCCCGGGGAGTTCTTCATGCCCTACCCGCTCGAGGTCGAGGTGGGCGGCGCCACGGTGTTCGTGCTGCCGGTGGAGCGGTTCGAGCGCCTGTGAACCGCGTCCTCCGGAAGCTCCTGCTCTGGTGCGCCCGCAACGGCTGGATGCGCGAGCACCTGCCGAACCTGCCGTTCATGCAGCGGGCGGTCCACCGGTTCATGCCCGGCGACACCATCGACGACGCCCTCGGGGCGGCCGTCGCGCTCCAGGTGCTGGGCATCGCCACCATCTACACCAAGCTCGGCGAGGCCCTGACGGACCTGTCGCAGGCCCAGGACGTGGCCGACCACTACCTCGAGCTGCTGGGCCGGATCAAGACCTCCGAGATCGACGGCGAGATCAGCGTCAAGCCCACCCAGCTGGGCCTCGACATCGACGAGGACGCCTGCTTCGCGCATCTGCGCACGCTCGCCGAGGCGGCCGAGGCCCAGGGCTCGTACCTGTGGATCGACATGGAGGACAGCGCGTACGTGGACCGGACGCTGGACCTCTACCAGCGGCTCAGGGCGTCGTACCCGCGGACCGGCGTCTGCCTCCAGGCGTACCTGCGCCGAACCGCCAAGGACGTGGAGCGGCTGCTGCCGATCAACCCCGCGATCCGCCTGGTCAAGGGCGCCTACGACGAGCCGAAGGAGATCGCGTTCCAGCGCAAGCGCGAGGTGGACGCCAACTACCTGGGCATCGCGGTGACCCTGCTGCGGGAGTCGCGGAGCCGGCCGCTGCGGATCGGCCTGGGCACCCATGACGTGGAGCTTGTCCAGCAGATCGCCACCCACGCGGGCGCGGCCGGGATCCCCAAGCAGTCGTTCGAGGTCC
>JAJYGO010000313.1 GCA_021785115.1 Chloroflexota bacterium
CGGGGAGCTCGCGGCGCGATGCCCGGCAACGCGTCGTGGCGGTGGGCTGGCCCAACGGAGGGGCAGTCGCCGAGCCGTCCGGTCCCACCGTGGCGCTTGCGCGGGTGGCGAGCTCGGCCGCCACCCGCGAACGGCCTTCGACCCGACCCCGGCCGGGGGCGCTCATGCAAGCGGGTTCGCTGACGCGGTGTCGGTCCCCGACGCCCGCGCAATCCGGCGCCGTTCAGACTCCCCTGCCGGAAGGAGCGCCAGCGCCACCACCACGCCAATCAGGACCACGAGCGCACCGACGCGGAGGGCGTCGTCGAGCCCGGCGACGAACGCCGTTTGGACCGACGCGAGGTGCGTGGCAGAGCCCAGCCGCTGCGCGACCGACAGCCCGCCGAACACGCTGCTCTGGGTGGTGTCAACCGCCTGCGCCGGCAGCCCCGCCACGTGCACCTGGGCCTGATAGGTGGCGTTGAGGACGCTGCCCAGGATGGCCGCCCCGAGTGCGGGGGCGAGTTTGTTGATCGCCTGCAGCACGGCCGAGCCGACACCGCTGCGCTCGGCCGACAGCTCGACCAGGGCGGCCGAGGCGGCGGTGGCGAAACCCAAGCCGCCGCCCAGTCCAGCCACGAACGACCAGGCCGCCATGAGCCCGTCGCCGCTCGAGGCCGTCATCGTCGCGCCCAGCGCCAGGCCGGCGGCGAGGACGGCGAAGCCGGCGGCGACGCTGAGCTTGGCGCCGATCCGGGCAGCCACACGGTGGGCCGGCACAGCGCCCACGACCAGCCCGCCGATTGCCGGCAGCAGCCGGAGCCCGGAGCCCTGCGGGTCGAGCCCCATGATTGCCTGGGTGTACTGGGGCAGCACGAAGAGGACGCCGTACAGCCCGAACAGTCCGAACGCGGTGAGGAGCGTTCCCCAGGTGAAGCTGGGCGACCGGAACAGCGAGAGGTCGACGAGCGCCGAGGCGCCAGAGCGGGCGGTGAGCCACGCCTCCCACAGCGCGAACAGGACCAGCACGACCAGGCCGCCCGCCATGAACCCGATCGCGGTCGGGTCGCCCCAGCCGTTGTCGCCCGCCTCGATGATGCCGTACATCAGGGCTGCCAGACCTCCTGCCGAGAGGAGGACCCCGCCGATGTCGAGGCCGGGTGCACGATCCGCCCGCGACCCGGGCATGAACGACAGGACCGCCGCAAGCGCGACGAGCGCGATCGGGACGTTGATGAGGAAGATCCAGCCCCACCAGGCGTTGGACAGGATCCAGCCGCCGAGGATGGGGCCGAGGGGCAGGCCCAGGAAGTTGGCGGCCCCCCAGATCCCGATCGCCCGGGGCCGCTCGGCCTCGTCGAAGAGCACAGTGATGAACGAGATCGTCATGACGATGATCGCCGCGGCGGCGAGCCCCAGCCCGACGCGCAGGCCGATGAACGCCGCCGCGCTCGGGGCGTAGGCCAGGGCCGCCGAGCCCGCCCCGAACGCGATGAGGCCCGCGACGAGCAGCGGCTTGCGCCCGAAGCGATCGCCAACGAGACCTATCGGCAGTACCGCAGCCACGAGGGCCACAAGGTAGGCCGTGAAGAACCACTGCATGTCCGACTCGGATGCGTCGAGCGCACCAGCCAGGGTGGGCAGCGCGACCGTGAGCACCGTCACGTCCAGGGTCAGCACGAGCATGGCGAGCGAAAGGGCGCCGAGTGCCCACCACCGGCGCCGGAGCGTCGCGGCCGTGACGCCTGCGTTGGGCACCACGTCAGGGATTCGGTTCACTGTCATCGAGTCGCTCCTTCCTCCGCTCGCGCGGAACGCAGAGACGGCATCGGGTTGAGGGGGTTGAGATCTTCGAAGCGGACGAGCTCGATCTCGTCGGCCAGGCCCTGCAACCTGCGCGTCAGCAGGTGGACCCGTCGGCAGTTGACCGCGAGGAGCACTCGGCTTCCGGGGTTCGCGGACACGACCTCGCGCAGCCGCTCGATGATCCGATCGTTGGCGCGCGCCCAGGCGGCGCGGCTCGTCTTGCCGGCCGCGGCGGCCTCCAAGCTGCACACCTGACCGCAGAAATGGGCGTAGGCACCCCGGCTCACCACGGCCGGACTGTCGACGGCCCGGGCGATGGCGTTCAGCAGGTCGTCGGCCCCCCGAATGAGGGCCGTCCGAAGGCGAAGCAGCCCGCCGTCATCGGTCGCCGGCTCAAGGCGCGCCTGGGCTCCGAGGGGAACGACGACGGTGTCGGTCAGCCGGCTGGCCGGCGCCAGCGCCTCGCGGACCTCGAGCGGCAGTTGGTCGGGGTCGCCCGATTCCCAGGCGTCGGGCTCGACCTCGACCGCGAGGAGATCGGGCTCGAGGGTCTCGACGAGCCTGCGCAGGCGCTCGAGGTCATACCTGACAGCCTCGGCGTGCAGGTGGCCGATGGTGCCCAGGAGCGCGACGCGGCTGCAGGGAGGGCGTTGTTGGGATGACGGCGATAGCGGTGCCATGCCTCCAAGTACAGCCGGATCGCCGGCGGTCCGGAAGCGGGTGATCACTCAGGACCCTGGTGAGTGATTACCCCTACTCGAGTGGTGTCGCGAGTCCCGTGGCCACCCGCGAGGAGCGCGGCCCCCGTCCGACTGTCGCATTTCCTCATACAAGGTCGTGGGCGATGGTTCGAAGAACCCAAGATCGGGACTGGGGTCCTGCCTTCGCGCGCCTTCCTCCCCTGAGCGCGTCGGATTGACGATCGACTGCAAGGAAATCCGCCGGGCGAGCCCGATCTCCACTCCTCAGGTTCGGCTCAGCCGCCACTCAGCCCAGGTCGGCAGACTTCGACCTATCCGCTGGGATCCACCCGGGCGATATCCGGGGCCGATCCGCGGCCAGAGCGGGCAGATGGTCCTCCCGGTCAGCGTAGCCGGGCGACCGCGCCCACCCAACCTTCTGCTCTCACAAGAGCACACCAAACCTCGACAAGCGGAGCAAGACGTGACGCACAAGGCCTACATGATCGGCGCCGGCCTCGGCAACCTGAGCGCGGCCGTCTACCTCATCCGGGACGGCAAGTGGTCCGGCTCGGACATCACCCTCATGGGGATCGACGCGCACGGCGCGAACGACGGGCAGGCGGCGAGCGAGTTCGAGACCGAGTACGGGTACGGCCGCCTGGGCAACAGCCGCGGCTTCCTCAACCGCGGCGGGCGGATGCTCAACGAGGAGACCTACGAGAACCTGTGGGACATCCTCGGCACCATCCCGTCGCTCGAGCGCCCAGGCCTGTCGGTGACCGAGGAGATCCTCGAGTTCGACCACGCCCACCCCACGCACGACGTCGGCCGGCTGATCGACGCCACCATCGGCGTCCGCGACCACGGGCCCAACGACTACGTGCACATGCAGTTCACCCAGCGGGACCGCTTCCTGCTGACCAAGCTCATGCTGATGCCCGAGTCCCGCGAGCGCGAGCTCGACGACATCAGCATCACGGAGTGGTTCGCGAGCAGCCCGCACTTCTTCACGACCAACTTCTGGTTCATGTGGAAGACGACCTTCGCCTTCCTCGAGGTCGACTCCGTGATGGAGCTGCGCCGGTACATGAACCGGATGATCCTCGAGTTCAGCCGGATCAACACCCTCGAGGGCGTCACCCGCACCCCCTACAACCAGTACGAGTCGGTCATCCTGCCGATGCGGGCCTGGCTGGCCGGCAAGGGCGTGCACTTCGTGAACAACCGGAAGGTCACGGCCTTCGACTTTCGGGACACGCCCCTGCGCGACGAGATCGTCGTCACGGGCCTGCGCTACGAGGACACGGCCACTGGCGAAACCGGCGTGATCGCCGTCGACGAGGACGACTTCGTCTTCGACACCAACGGCTCGATCACCGACAGCGCGGCGATCGGCGACCTCGACACGCCTATCACCGAGGACCCGCGCTTCGGCCCGAGCGCGGAGCTGTGGAAGCAGGCGACCGAGCACTTCTACGGCCTGGGCCACCCCGAGAAGTTCTTCGGCGACCGCTCGCAGAGCGAGTGGCTCAGCTTCACGGTCACCACCGACAGCCACCTGCTCATCAACGAGATCTCGCGGATCACGAAGCAGCTGCCGGGCAACGCGCTCAACACGTTCGTGGACTCGACGGCCTGCCTCTCGATCGTGGTCCACCACCAGCCCCACTACCGGGCGCAGAAGCCCAACGAGGGGGTCTTGTGGGGCTACTTCCTCTACCCGCGCCGGTCGGGCGATTTCGTCCCGAAGCCGGCCATCGAGATGACCGGCCGGGAGATCCTGATCGAACTGCTGGGCCACCTGGCGACGGCGGACAAGAGCGCCACCGGGATCGCCGGCAAGACCGACGAGATCCTCGCCTCGATCGTCAACGTGATCCCGTGCCACATGCCCTACGCGAGCGCCATGTTCAACCGCCGCGCGGTGGGCGACCGGCCGGCGGTCGTGCCCGCGAACTCGAAGAACCTCGCGTTCATTAGCCAGTGGTGCGAGATGCCGTTCGACATGGTCTTCACCGAGCAGTACTCGGTGCGTGCGGCGCAGATCGCCGTGTACCACTTCCTGGGGATCCCGGACGAGCGGCTCACCCCGCTCCACCACTACGAGAAGGACCCGCGTGTGATGGCGCGGGCGACGCGGACCATGTTCCGCTGAGCGCCGACAGACTGGCGAGCGTCGGACTCCGCGCCGGCGCTCGCCTCTCGGCGCCTTCCCGCTTCACGAACGGTAGCCCGAGAATCGATGGTCCGGTCGGCTGGGTCGCGAAGTCCTCTCCATTGTCGCGACCGGGGTAACGTCTTCCGGGGTGGGCCCAGCGAGCGGAGGGGCATCGGCAGCGGCCGTTGCTGCGGTCAGGCAGGACGGGACGCGCCAGGCGAGAGAGTGACTGCTCACTCCCCCTGACGAGGCTAGCGGCTGGCCACGGCCGCGTCTCCGGCGACTCGAGTCTTTGTCTGTTCTGTGCCGGTCGGCATGGACTCTGGCATGTCGGCGAACCAGCCGCGCCGGACGGCGAGCACCGCCGCTTCCGTGCGCGACGCAACCCCGAGCTTCGCGTAGACGGCAGCCAGATGGTTCTCCACCGTGCGCAGGCTGAGGTAGAGCCGCTGCGCGATCTCCTTGTTGCCCAGCCCATCGCAGACCAAGCGCAGAACCTCTGTCTCGCGCGGGCTGAGGACCGAATCCATGCGACGCTCGGGGGGCGCGCCGCCTGCGTTCCCCATGATCAGGGCGCGAGCCACATCGTGGGGCAGCGTGACCTCGCCGAGCGCGACCTGTCGAATGGCTGCCGCAAGTTCGGCAAGCGTGGCGCTCGTTGACAGGCAACCGAGGACGCCGTCGTGAAGCGCTCGCTTCGCGTCGCCCAGTTCCCATGTCGGCGCAAGCCGCAAGACGTTGCTCGAGACGGGAACGGCAAGCGTGGCTGTGCGGCCAGATCCTCGGCCATCCCCGACGTCGACCTCCAGCACCACCGTTGGCGCGATCGGACCACCTGCCGCATGCGCCGCCAGCCGAACACCGGGCAGCGTCGCTACGAGCGACTCGAAGGCGGACTGGACCAGCGGGATCGCCTCGACCGCGACGAAGATCGGCTCGCGGCTGTTGGCCGCGCAATCGTTGGGCCCGGGCTTCAGGTCGAACATCCGATGAACTCCGTGCCAGCGTGGGCTCGCCGCATGGTCCCACCATCCCGCTCGAGGATGAACGGCTGCTGGGAGTTACCTGAGATATTCATCTGGCAGCCCGCCCGAAACGTGGCCACGGTAGTTCCCGGCACGGGCGGACGCGATGGGCTTCACCGTGAAACCTTTGCCGCCTGGGCCGTCGCCGGGCGGCACAGCCAATGCCGTTTGCGCGCCGAACCCCAGAGTAGGTTCCGAACTCCGGGGCGATTCAGGCGGCGCAGGCCATCGTGCAACCTGCGCAGTGGCGTTTGCCCGCCGTCTGGTGCGCAATGACCATGGATGCCGATGCCAGCTCGTCGTCCTCGTGCAGCTCGCAGGCGCACGCCACCTCGCAGTGGCGGTCGATGTCGAACGGCGCCGACCGCCCACCGATGGCATCGACAGCCCGGTCCCGAACCGTGCTGCTCAAGCGCACGGCGAGCAGTGCCGCGCTTGTCGACGCCTCGGTGGCTGCCGCGATGAGACCCAGTCGGCCGAGAGCTGGGGCCAACGCGCGGCGAAGTCGGCCGTCATAGCCCCGGAGCGAGGGCATGGCACCCACGGACCATTCGCTGATGGCCTGGGCAGCAACGACACCGGACAGCAGGGCGTACGCGATCCCCTCGCCGAACATGGCGTCGGCCGTCGCGGCGGCGTCGCCCGCCAATACGATGCGCTCTGAGGCGACAGAGCCCACCCGGAGCCCCATCGGGATCCAGTGGCCGCGCACGCGCCTCGCGTCTACCTCGAGACCGAGATCGCGACCGAGGTGGACGAGGTCATTCCGCAGCCGACGGTGCTGGGAACTGCGGTAGGAGCCCACGCCCAAGCTGGCGTGATCGTTCTTCGGGAAATACCAGCCGTACCCGCCTCGAAGCCCAAACGCCAGGACTGCCGTGTCCGGGACGACCAATTCAGACAGCGGCAAATCGATCTCGAGGGCCAGGGCCAGGCGGGTCGCCTCGCTGTGCAGTCCAACTCTCCGTGAGAGGTTGCTCGGTTAGCCGTCCGCGATCACGACGCAATCGGCCTGGTAACGTCCTGTTTCGGTCCGCACCGAGACGCCGGAGGGGCCCTCGTCGATGTCGGTCACGGGCGTGGCGTCGCGCACGCCTGCCCCAGCGCGTGCTGCGGCCTCGACGAGGGCGAGGTCGAACCGCTTCCGCTCGACCATCGCGATCGTGGCATCAGGGGCCTCCATCCTGAAGGACCCAAGATGAGGAGTGCGGATCTCGACCCGATCGACGCGGCGTTCGACGACGTCAAGCGCTTCTCGCGGCACGAGCCGCTGGGCTTTCGGGTAAGGCCTCCGCCGCACGGCTTCGGCCGGGGCAATGACCGCCCTTCGAACAGCACCACGGACGCCCCCCTGGACGCGAGGAGCCGAGCGGCTGTGCTCCCCGCCGGACCAGCGCCACAACCGCGACTCGAGGACGCGTCATCGGAGGCGGTACCCGTCGCGCCTGGCACGACGAATGCGGACCGGCAGAGCGCGCGACGACACCTGGGTTCGCTGGCGAGAAGGCATCGGTCATTGCTCTCCCGGACTGGCGTGGATGACGACCAGGCGTGGACCCCAGCGTCACCCACGATCCTATCCTCGGATCGTGCCGTGAGGAGGATGTGAGCCAGCGGTGTGAATCCTCGTCAGGCTGAATCTCCGCACAGCCCTCACCCTAGTCGTCGGACGGCCGAGGCTCTCCGAGCAGAAGGTCGTCGATCAGGCCGATAGGCGCCGGGCGAATCCGGCCAGCGCGATCCAGGAATGCGCCGCGTGCGAGATCGGCCGCCACGAGGGTTCCGTCTCCCCGTCGCATCTCGTGCAGCCACGTTCCGGAGACCCGACGGACCTCGACGAGTCTGCTCACGACATGGAGCGCCTCACCCTGTTCTGCCTCGAAACCGAGGACGAGATGGTGACTGACCACGAGACTGACGAAGCCGGCTTCGTCCATCCGCCGCAGCGGCCATCCCGCCATCGCGGCGGCCCTGAAGACGGCGTGCTCGAACGACTGGAGCGCCACCTGTGGCCGGAGCCGACCGTCCGGGCCTAGGTGATAGGTCCGGACGGGCTCCTCAAAGTCGAACCACCGGCCGCCTGCATCGGGCTCAGGGCACGACAAGGGTCGAGGTGGCAGGTCAGACAGGTCGGTCCACAGGGCATGGGCGGTCGCCGCGGAGCGGCCGCTGTCCGTGAACTCCAGGTCGGTGGCGATCAGGCCGTCATTGCCGGACCTTGCCGTGATGCGCACCTCCACCGATCCGCCGTGCATCACGGGCGCTCGATGCGAGATCTCGAACTCGACGAGGCGCGCGCCGGGAACGGCCAGCGCGTCGTGCGCCTCCCTGGCCAATGCCACGTACGCGGCGTTGTTGAGGTGCCCGAACCGGTCGCAGTCGTCCCAGCGGGCCCGGATCGAGATGGATCGGTCAAGCCCGCCCGCCTTCGGGTCAATCACGTGGACGTGCTCCTGTGCTGTGCCTCACTCACGTCGATACGGAACGATGCTCACCACGGTGTTCGGATGCCCGATGAGCGCCCGCTTGAGCCTGTTCGCCGTCTGGTTGAAGAGGAGTTGGTCCCACCAGTGGCGAGCCACGTACTCGGGCAGGACCACAATCGTGATCAGGTCCGGCTCCTGCCACGTATGGTCGAGATAGGCGACGAGGGGCTCGACCAGCGCTCGGTAGGGCGACTCCACGATGACGAGCGGCACACCCGGCAGTTGGCGGCTGAATGCGGCACGCAGGGACTCGCCGGCCGCGATGTCGTCCGTCACGTGGACGGCCACGACGTTGTCGGAGATCGACCTCCCGAAGTTCACCGCTTGGACCACGGCCCGGTTCATCTGCGGCACCGGGACAATCACGCGCTCACCGCGGCGTGGCGGTCCGATGACGGCATCCGGTCGAACCGCGAGTTCCGTCAGCTGTGCGGCGTACTCCCGACGGATCAGGAGCATGACCCCGGCGAGGGCGGGCACCATGACGAGGATCAGGAGTGACGCCGGCGCTTTCGCAGCGGCCACCACGACGGCGACGACGCCGGTCAGCGCGGCGCCAAGCCCGTTGACGGCGAGCCTCGAGACCCAGCCCGGCCCACGCTCCGCCAGCCAATGACGCACCATGCCTGCCTGGCTGATGGTGAACGCAATGAACACCCCGACGGAGTACAGGGGGATCAGCGCGGTAGTGCTCCCGCCGAACACGATCACCAGCATCGACGCGACGAGCCCGAGCAGGACAATGCCCACGGTGTACGCGAGGCGATCGCCCCGGAACGAGAAGTGCCTCGGCATCAGGCCGTCCTGGGCCAGGATGGCGGCGAGGCGCGGAAACGCGTTGAAACTCGTGTTCGCGGCCAGGAACAGGATCAGCGCCGCGACAACCTGGAAGGCGTAGAAGCCCGCCGAGTCGGGCCCGAACACGGCCGCGGCGAGCTGTGCGATCACGGTCTGGCCCTGGGGCCCGTCGGCCGGCCCAATCCCGTAGCGGTTGGCCAGGAACGTGATCCCCACGAAGAGGATGCCGAGCAGGATCGCCATGGCCGTAAGGGTCCGGGCAGCGTTTCTGGGCTCAGGCGGCTGGAAGGTCTGAACGCCGTTTGCGATGGCCTCGGTGCCCGTGAGCGCCACCGAGCCGGCCGCGAACGCGCGAACGAGCAGCACGATGCCGAGGGTTTCGAGGGGTCTGGGAGATGGCGTGCCAGTGGTGGCCGCCACGCCGCCGAAGGCCAGGACGCGGGCCGCGCCGAGGCCGATCATGAGCAGGGCGCCGCCGATGAAGAGGTACGTTGGGATGGCGAAGATGTTGCCCGACTCGCGGACGCCGCGGAGATTCGCGAGCGTGATGAGCGCAATGGCGGCGACCCCGATCAGGACCCTCTCCGGAGCGAGCGCCGGGGCCGCCGACGCGATCTGCTCAACGGCAGAGGAAGTTGACACGGCGACAGTGAGGACGTAGTCGACCAGGAGCGCCGCCGCCGCGACGACCGACGCGACGAGCCCGAAGTTCGCTCGAGCCACGGCGTAGGCGCCACCGCCCGAAGGAAAGGCGTACCCGATCTGGCGATAGCTCGTCGCGACCGCGGCGAGAAGTCCGGCGATCGCGAGGGAGACCCAGATGCTGGCCGAGAGGGCAGCCGAACCAGCGACCACCAGGACACGGAGGATCTCCTCGGTGGCATAGGCGCTGGAGCTGATGGCGTCGGAGCTGAAGATCGCAAGCGCCTTCTTCTTCGACAGGCGCTCGCCGATCTCCTGCTCGCTGGTGAGCGGCCGACCGATGAGGATCCTGCGCATCGATGCCCACAGTCGACCTCGTCGGCTCGCTGGCTCGCTGGCTTTCGGCCTGGCGCGCACCACACCTGGCGCTGTGTAGCGGAAGTACTCGGCCATCGGCCGCTCCACGCGCACGCGCCTGTCAGCCCGCCTCCGGCGTGCCCTGATTGGGTCCTCCGTGCTCACCTGGCCCACTATACCTACTGTAGTAATTCGTCCGCACCAGCATGACGCAGCGCGGGCTTGGGGGGCGCAGATGATGCCAGGAGGGCCCCGAGCAGGACGGTCGAGGCGCCCGCGAGCTCGATGGCGGCGGGCCGCTCTCCTCCGATGATGGAGGCGGCGATTCCGACGACCGGGACCAGGAAGAGCACGGAGCCAAGGCGGACGAGCGGCACCCGATCGAGCAGCCAGAACCAGGCGACGTACGCGAGGCCGGTCCCCACCAGACCTTGCAGCGCGAGGTCGACGAACAGGCCGCGGGTCAGGGCCGCCGACGACCACGGCTCGGTCACGGCGCTCGCGAGCAGCAGGGCTGCACCGCCGAGCGCGAACTGGACGCCGGTCGTGGCAACGAGGTCGACAGTGGGGTCCAGCCTGCGCATCGCGACGGTCCCGATCGCCGGTGCGATGGCGGCGGCGAGCGAGAGCATGACCCCGTCGAGTCGCGTCGGTCCGGCGCTGGGCACGGCGATGAGGACCACGCCAACCATGGCAATCAAGAGCCCGGCGAGACTCCGCCTGCCGAGCTGCTCGCCGAACAACAGCCAGCCGGCCACGGCGAGGGCGAGCGGCTGGCCCCCGGCAAGGATCGACGAGACCGCAGCCTCGGCCCGGCCTGCGGCGAGATACATCGCGCCCAGCGCGAGCACGGAGTTGGCCACCGCAAGGAGGGCGACGGTTCGCCATCGCGGCAGGCGCACTCGGGTGCCGCGCCCCGCCGTGCTCCGCGCCGTACGCCTCGCTCCCACCCACTGCCAGGCCAAGAGCGCGGCACCGCCGGTGACCGAGCGCAACCCGGCATGTAGGAGCGGCGTCGGGCCGGGGGCCGACACCTTGATCAGCACGAAGCAGAGCCCCCAGACCGTCGCCACGACGGCCGCGAGCGCGAGAGGCCGATTCATCGCGACACTATGGCGCCGGAGGTGGCGGCCGCGTCTCGGGACTTGGGCGCCCGATCCCCGATGCTTCCTCTGCGAGCCTCCAGCGAACCGGTCAGGGCACCGGCCCAGACCCAAGCGGTCCACCTTGCTTTGGGCGGCGGTTACCGCTGTCACGTGGGAGGCGCGCGAACCAGCGAGGAAGGGGTCGACCGGTGCGCGTCACCGGCTCTGCGCTCCCGGCCCCAACCGGAGTGCGCCGAGGATGACCATGGCACCGGCGACGGCCCAGATCACCGGAATGCCGCCGACGCTCACCAGGGTCGGCCAACCGACGATTCGCGACACAGCCGTCCCGAGGATGACGCCGACGGCCCCTGCGACAAGGATCCGGCGGGGGTCCACTCGACCGCCCAGAAGCAGCTGGCCGGCCACCCCCGACGCCAGCACGGCGACCAGGAGGGCCGCGACGCTGACCAGGGCACTCCACACGATCCCCGCCGCGGCCAGCCCTAGCACAAGACCGCCGGCGATCAGCACGCCGTAGCGTCGCGGCAACATCACGTTCCCGGTACGAGGCCGTGGGCCCCCAGCAGTGCGCGGACCTCCTCGATCGAAGCATCGGGGGGCGGCAAGACGGCATCGGACCTTCGGAGTTCCTCGGGCGCGAGCTCCGTGCCGTGGACGCGAACCAGGTGGACCAGCCTCGCGAGGTCTTCCGCGAAGCCGGCACCATCGCCGCGGTCGACGGCCTCACCGAGCCGTTCGTCGATCGCGTTGAGGTGAGCGACGTGCTCATCGTCGACCTGGTACTGGCCGTCGTTGAGGATGCGCACGATCATCGTCCCGTCCCCGCTACCGGCGCCTCGACAGCGCCGCCCTTGAGGGCGGCGAGCTCCGCCTCGACCGAGGCAGTCCTCGTCGCACGCTCGAGCTCACCCTGGATCGGGTCGGCTGATGCCGAGACGTCGTCGAGGGCGCCCGAGGCGACCAGCTCGTCGATGGCGCCCGCCCTCGCCTGCATCTCCTGGGTCTTCGCCGTGGCGCGGTCGACAGCCAGGCCGACGTCGGCCATCTCCTCGGAGACGCCAGTGAACGCCTCGCCGATCTTGACCTCGGCTTCCGAGGCGGA
>JAJYGO010000262.1 GCA_021785115.1 Chloroflexota bacterium
CTCCTGGTGCTCCTGGCCGCCTACCTGCTGGTGAGCCTGGCGGGCACCTGGGCGGTGCGCTCGCAGCTCGTCCCCGCCCGCATCCCGGCCGCGGCCGCAGCGAAGGAGTAGGACGTGCGCTACCTGCGGTCGTTCGGTGCGTTCTGGTACGACTTCCTGGTCGGCGACCGGCCGGAGCTCTTCCTCGGGCCGGTCGTCGCGCTGGCGCTCGCCTGGCTGCTCGCGACGGCGCGGCTTCCAGCCGGCGTGGTGGGGGCGTTCCTCTTCGCGGCCGTCGTGGCGGTCGGCGCCACGAGCCTGGTCCTCACCACGCGCCCGCGGACCTGACGGGCGAAACCGGATGCCTACGTCCCGGCGGGAGATGCGTGCAGCGCCGATGCCCGCGCCGCCGATGCGCGCCAGAGCGGCAGGCTGAACGAGATCGACGTCCCCGTCCCCGTCTCGTCCAGCCAGATCTCGCCCCCCTGGGCCTCGACCAGGCGCCGGCACACGTAGAGCCCGATCCCGGAACCGGGCGTCCCGGAGGTCCGGGCCTGCGCGCCGCGGTAGAAGGGCTCGAACACGTGGGGGCGGTCCGCCGGATCGATCCCCGGCCCGCCGTCGACCACGCTGACCACGACGGCGTCCCCGGCTCCGCGCGCGCGGATCCGCACGGTGCCCGCAGCCCCGTGGCGTCGGGCATTGGCGATCAGGTTCCGCATGACATGGAGGACCCACGTCGGATCCACCTCCACCAGCGGCAGGCCCGGCTCGACCGAGCACTCGAGCACCCCCGGCCCGTCGCCCGCCAGTTCGCGGTTGGCGCGTTCGACGAGCCACGCGACGGCCATGGGCTCCCGCTGCAGCGGCGGGCGCTCGTCGTCCGCGAGCTCCACGAGCTCGTCGGCGCATTCGGTGAGCGTCGTGGCGGCGGAGATGATCCGCTCCAGGTACTGCCGCCGGGTGGCCGCGTCGAGCCCCAGGTACTGCAGGCTCTGGCTGTAGCCGCTCACCAGCGACAGCGTGGAGCGCAGCTCGTGTGCGGCGGCCGCCACGAGGATCGAGCGGAGCGTCCTGGAAGCGCCGGGCACGGACTCGTTCACGGGCACGTCGGCCGCCTGCTCGACGCGCTCCGTGCTCGCATCCGTGACCTCGAGCACCGGTCCGGCCTCGAGCGATGCGTCCCGCTCGGCGGGCGAGGGCATCGCTGCGTCCGACGTGGAGATCCGCAGGACCATCGTGCGAGGCTCCTCCGGTTGGGCGACCCTGACTCGGCGGAAAACAAAACCCGCCCCGGAAGAGAGCCGGGGCGGGACCTGTCCGAATCATGGTCCCGGAGCGTGGGCTGCAGGTATTCAGCCTCTCCGACGGACGATTGTCAAGGGCTTCCTGTCCCTCAGCCTCGCCCGGCAACCGCGTCGAGGCCATCGAGCGATGCCCGGCGCGCCATCTCGAGCGCGCACGCCGGCGGCACCACCACCGCGTCCGCGTGCCGCAGGAGCCCCACGGCCCGCCCGGGTGTATCGATGAAGCCGTAGGCGACCAGCGGCCGGGGCAGCCGCTGCAGGTCCGGCGGCAGCAGGTGGTCGAGCACGGGACCCGGCGAGAGGATCGTGCCGATCCCCGGGGTCCGCGGGTGGCCCTCGAGTGAGCGGGCGAGGCCCGTGGAGTCGAACGCCAGCACGTGGAGCAGCGCGCTCCTGCCGAGCTCGACAGCCTGCAGCGCCACCGTCGGCCGCCGCGTGACGACCAGGTCCACGCCGAGCTCCTCGATCACGAACCGCGCCGCGGTGGCATCCGGATTGAGCCCCTCGACGCTGTCGAGGTCGAGCGCGAGGGGCGCCTGGATGCTGCCGGCGCTCGCCATCAGCGTGATGAGGTCCAGGTCACGCAGCAGGATCCCGGCCTCGAGGCCGCGCGGGGGCGCCACCGGGTCACGGCCGTCGCTCGCAACGAAGACGGACATCAGGGATCGCACGGCGTCCTCATCGGAGATCGGCGCTCCAGAGGTTCTCGGCGCTGGTCGTCACGCCGATCGCACCGGACGCCAGGACGGCGCGCGCCTGCTCCTCGGTCCGGATGAACCCGCCGGCCAGCAACGGCACGCGCAGCGACGGCATGAGGGCCCGCACGTCGGGAAGGATGACACCCGGGAGCACCTCCACGATGTCGGCGCCGGACTTCGCCGTGGCCGCGAGCGCGGCGTCCAGCAGTCCGCGGCGGACCAGCAGGAGGCGGTGGATCGCGACCATCCCCTCCCGGCGGATCGCGGGCATCAGCTGCCCGTGCGAGCTGATCACCGCGTCGGCGCCGGCACGTGAGAGCCAGCGCACGCCCGCCCGGTCCGCGCGGATGCCGTCGATGAGGTCCAGGTGGACGGCGACGAGCTTCCCGGCGGCATGGATCCGTGCGACCAGCGGGCGCAGCGCGAGACCGTCGGCACGCAAGACGAAGATGACGCCGACCGGGCTCGAGAGGGCGGCGTCGAGCCGTTCGTGGGCGACCAGCGCCGCGCAGCAGGGCCGCTCCGCGAGACGGGCGGTGAAGGCGCGCACGTTGGCGTCGGTGGCCGGCATGCATCCTCGCAGCGGGTGCCGCCCGCTGGCAGCCTGGACCGGACGCACGCCTGCGCGGCACCAGGGTGGCGGGCTGCCCGCACTATACGTGCCCCGCAGGGCGCCGGTGCGCTGCCGAGCGCCGGTGCGCGCCCGGCGCGGACGCGGCGGGATCTCCGGGTCAGGCGCCCGAGCGGGCGAGGACCGGCACCAGGACCTGCTCCTCCTGCTCGAGATGCGAGCGCAGGATGAGGCCCAGCTCGCGCAGGCTGGTCCGCAGGGCGGCGACCTGCCCGCGCGTGGGATGGGGGTGGACGTCGAGCCAGTCGGCCTCGATCCGACCGATCAGGCCGCGCACCTGCTCGAGCTGCGCGCCAAGGAGGTGGCTTCCCCGCGACGTGCCGGTGAGCCGGTCGATCACGGGGTGGGCGATGGCTTCCTCCCAGTCGAGGTAGGGCACCACGTGCTGGTCCAGCGCATCGAGCAGCCCCCGGGCCCGCCCTCCCCCGAGTGCCACCAGGACGTCGCCGGCACCGTCAGCCACGCGCAGGATCCGGGATGCGACCTGGCCGATCTCCCGACGCTCCTGGCGCCAGGTGCGCTGGACGGCACCGACGGCCCGACCGTGGACCAGCGACACGGCACCTGCCCTCCCCACGATGTGCGCGACTGCCTTGCCGAATACTGGACCATCCGGCGCCGGATGGCCAGAGGATTCCGTCACGCGTCCGCCCGGGACCGCGCGCACGCGACGGCGCGCACGAACCCGCCGCACCGGACGATCGTCCGCCGGAGCCCTGACGATCGGATCGTGGTCGCCGGGGCGCGGGAGCGGGACGGTATGCGTGGCCGAGGACGGCGCCGGCACGCGGAGCACGGGCCGCCGGACCGCGCCGGCCATGCCGCATCGAGGAGACCGCAGGTTGCAGATCCGGCCACCGCACCCTGTCCGCGCCGGCACATGAGGCTGTTCCGAGGCGCGCCCGAGCCGGCGCGCGGCCCGATCGTCTGCCTGGAGTGCGGCGTGCCCGCCCCGCCCACGGGCGGGTCCTTCTGCCGGCGGTGCGGCCTCCCCTACGGCGCGCCCCCGCGGCCGTACCGCTCGCCGGCGTGCCCCGTCTGCTACCGGACGGCGGCGGACGACGGGCTCTTCGCGTCGCTGAACGGCGGCCCGCGCGTCGACCTGGTCCGCCACCTTGCCGAGCACGAGCGGCGCCCCGTCGGCGACGAGGAGTACCTGGAGGGGCTGCGGGAGGGCGACCTCGCGCGGGTCGGCCGCTGGAGGGTCCCGTTCGACGTGCTGCGTCGCTACCTCGTCCTCGGCGTGATCGACGGAGGACGGTCGCGGCGGGTGATGCACAACGCGCTGCTGACGGCGATGTCGCAGGTGCAGCGATGGGGGCCGGACGCCGCGGTCGTCGGCGACCAGCCGGAGCTCGCCGAGGCGCGCGCCGCGCTGGCCGAGGTGATGGAGCGGTATCACCGGGCGACCCGGGCCTGATCAGCGCCGGAGCCGGGCCTCAAGGTAGCGCCCCGCGGCCCGCAGCGCCGCGTCCGCGGCCCGGAAGACCGGCACGCCCTGCGCCTCGATCGCCCGGGCGAGCGGGTCGAAGAGCGGGCCACTGTCGATGGAGGCCACGATCGGCTTGTCGGTGGTCGAGAGCAGCCGCGCCAGCCGTGCCGGGAGGCTTCCCTCGGCCCCGACCTCCTCCGGCAGGGTGGCCGTGGCGGCGGTCAGCGGGATCGTGGAACAGACCACGAGATCCACTCCCGGGTCCTCCAGGAACGCACGCAGCACGTCCTCGTGCACCTCGTCGTCGGCCATCGGCGTGAGGTCGATCGGGTTGCGGACGTCCACCAGCGAGCCGGCATGCCCCCTGGCCAGCGCCTCGCCGAGCGCCGCCCGCGTGGCGGGCGCCAGTGCCGCGAGCTCCAGGCTCCAGCCGTCGCCACGCAGCGAATCGGCGATCCCGACCGCCTCGTAGCCCGCGTTGGACATCGCGGCGAGCCGCCTGCCCCGCCACCGGCGACGCCCGAGCAGCGCGCTGATCTTCAGCAGCCCCTGGAACTCGTCGAAGCTTCGCGCCACGACCGCGCCCGCCTCCTGCACGATCGCCTCACAGACGTCGTAGTCCCCCGCGATCGAGGCGGTGTGGCCGGCCGTCGCGCGCCTCCCCTCCGCGGTGCGGCCGGCCTTGTAGAAGAGCACGTCGCGCCCGCCCTGCACGGCGTCGCGCACCGCGCGGGCGAACCGCAGGCCGTCGCCGTCCCGGAAGCCCTCGACGTAGACCGCGATCGTGGTGACCTCCGGGTCACCAGCCAGGTGCGCCACGAAGTCCCCGATGGTGAGGTCCACCTGGTTGCCGGTGGAGATGGCGTAGCGAGGGCTCAGCCAGGGCAGGTGGCTCAGGCGGGTGATCATGAAGGCACCGGACTGGCTCACGATCGCCACGCCGCCTCCGCGGTACTCCGGCACCGGCAGCTTGGACCGAGGGATGAAGAGCGTGTCGTAGCGGCCGGGGCGCGAGACGATGCCCAGGCAGTTGCCCCCGTTCACCACCAGCGGCAGCCGCCGGGAGCGGGCCACCCGGATCGCGTCCGCGAGCCGCCCCTCCAGGACCTCCCCGCCCTCCTTCTCGGCCATCCCGCCCGGGATCACGATGACCCCCACCGCGCGGTCGTGCTCGACCAGTTCCTCCACGATGCCGGGGACCTGTTCGGCCGACAGGGCGACGACGAAGAGGTCGACGCGCTCGGGGAGCTCGCGGATGCTCGACACGCATGCCACGCCGTCGATCCCGGTGCAGTCGGGCCGGACGACGACGATGCGGGCGGGGTCGAAGCCCGCGCCGCGGATGTTGTCCAGGATGATCCGGCCGACGTTCCGGCCGTGCGCGGAGACGCCCACGATGCCGATGCTCCGCGGTCGCAGCACGGCCCCGAGCGACTCGAGCGGGCGGGGCGTCGTCGGCCCGGCCTTCGGACGGAAGGCGAGCAGCCCGTCGAGCGCCACGAGCCGGCCGCCGCTCGCCGCGAACGGGTTCACCTCCAGCTCGGCGATGGTCCAGGCGCCCGGACCGTCATCGGCATAGCGCTCGCCGAGCGCCCGGAACGCCTCCACGACCCGGAGGATCTCGGCATCGTCGACGAGCCTCCTGCCGGCGCGGGTCGCGCCGGACAGGCGCCGCCAGGCGAGCGTCGAGCGGAAGGCCCCGAGCAGGGCGGGCGCGTCCTGCAGCGCCGCGCTGGCGCTCACGACGGCCTGGCCCGGCCGCGAGACGGCCGCCAGCAGCTCCGTGTCGACACCGCCCACGCCCATGGTGAGGACCGGCCCGAACTCGCGCGTCTGCCGCAGGGCGACGAGCGCCTCGGCACCGGGCCCGGCGCCGTCCACCGCGACCCGCTCCACCACGAGCACGCCCCGCAGGTCGCCGGACGGCGGGCGAGGCACCGCGGCCAGCATGGCGTCGATCCCCGCGCGGATCGCGGCAGGATCGTTGGCCGACTCGGCGACCCCGCCGACCTCCGTCTTGTGGGCGATCCCGGGCGCCGCGATCTTGAGCATCACCCGCGCGCCGCCGATCTCGCGCGAGGCCCGGTCGGGGGACTCGCCCGCCGGCACCAGCACGGCGCGCGGGACGCGGCACCCGGCCGCCTCCAGCACGCCGTACACCTCGTGCTCCAGGAGCGCGAACCGCCCCTCCGCTGCGGCCGCGCCGAGGATCGCGTCGATGCGGCCGGCGTCGAGCGGCTCGCGCGCGGGGCGGACGCCGGTCACGGAGCCGGCTCCACCGGCGCGATCAGCGCCGGGCCCTGGTTGCGGACGCTGTTCACCAGGGGCGCCACGGGGTGGGCGACCAGGTCGGCGTCGGAGGGCCGGAGCAGCCCCTGCAGCTCCCCGGGATCGGCCAGGGCGGGGTCCAGCCACACGGCCCAGGCGGCCGCGGGGAGGATGACCGGCATCCGGGTGTGCAGCCGCGACATCAGCTCGTTCGGGGTGGTGGTGACGATGGTGCAGCTCAGGAGGTCCGCGGGAACATCCTCCGGCTCGCCGGCGCCGCGCGGCCGCCAGGCCGACCACAGCCCGGCGAAGGCGAGCGGCGACCCGTCGCGGGCGGCGATGTAGTAGGGCTGGCGCTTCCCGTCCGGGAGCCGCAGCCACTCGTAGAAGCCATCCGCGGGAATGAGGCAGCGCTTCGCGCGGAAGCTGTGGCGGAACGCCGGCGAGGTGGCGACCGTCTCCGCGCGGGCGTTGAACATCCGGCTCCCGATGGCGGCGGAGTCGGCCCACCCGGGGACGAGGCCCCAGCGGAACCGGTCGACGATGCGCTCGTCGTCGCGCACCACCACGGCCGCCACCTGCTGGGTGGGCGCCACGTTGTAGGCATCGCCCGGTCGCTCGGCCACGTCGCGCGCCTCGAAGATGCGGGCGAACTCGGACGACGAGAGCCGCTGGGTGAAGCGACCGCACATGTCCTGCGGAGGGTAGCCCATCACCGGGTCCATGGTTCGGCCGCGCGCACCGCGCCCGTTCGGCCGTACGCGCCGGCCGGTTCGGCCGCGCACCGCGCCCGTTCGGCCGTACGCGCCGGCCGGAGCCCGCCGCATCGGAGCGGTAAGCTTGCCCGGTCGATGAGGCGTCCGGGCGCCCGTCGCAGCTTCTCCCGCAGGAGGTCGACCCGTCGATGAGCGGCACGGCACGGTACGGCGGACGGCGGCTGGCACACACCCTGGGGCCCGTCGGGGTCTGGAGCTGGGCGCTGCAGCGCATGGGCGCGCAGGACGCCGGGTCCGCGCTCCGCCAGATCGAGGCGCTCGGGTACCCCGTGGTCTGGATCCCCGAGACGGTGGGCAACAAGGAGATCCTCAGCCACGCCGCGCTCCTGCTCGCGTCCAGCCCGCGGATCTCGGTGGCGTCGGGGATCGCCAGCATCCACGCCCGCGACCCGATGGCCATGGCCAACGGCGCCCGGGCGCTGGCCGAGGCCTACCCCGACCGCTTCGTCCTCGGGATCGGCGTGAGCCACGCCACCTCGGTGACCGCCCGGGGCGGCAGCTACGGACCGCCGGTGGAGACGATGCGCGCCTACCTGGACGCGATGGACGCCGCGCAGTACGGCGCGCCGATGCCCGATCCACCGGTGCCCGTCGTCCTCGCCGCGCTGGGTCCCCGCATGCTGGAGCTGGCCGCGCAGCACGCGGACGGCGCACACCCCTACTTCGTCCCGGTCGAGCACACGTCCTTCGCCAGGCGGCACCTGGGCCCGGAGCCGTTCCTCGCCGTCGAGCAGACGGCCGTGCTCACCCCGGACCCCGCCGAGGGGCGGCGGATCGGGCGCGCCTTCGCCCGGAACTACCTGGCGCTGCCCAACTACGCGAACAACCTCCGCCGCCTGGGCTGGGATGATGCCGACCTCGCCGGCGACGGCAGCGACCGGGTGATCGACGCCGTGATCGCGTGGGGCGACGTGGACGCGATCGTGCGGCGCGTCCGGGCCCACCTGGACGCCGGGGCGGACCACGTCTGCATCCAGCTGCGGGCCGAGCCGTCGTCGGACCCGGCGCTGGCCGGGCTCCGCGAGCTCGCTGCCGCCCTCCTCGAGCCGCACACCTGAACCGGCGTCCCTCACGTCACCCCGGCGCACCTGCCGCCGGGCTCCCGACCCGGATCCGTCACGAGGTGCATCAAGCGTGATCGAAGACGTCAACGCGGTGGCCGCCGAATACTGGGAGTTTCAGCTCCGCACGTCCCCCTCGACCGCCCACATGCTCGGCGACTACCGCCGGGCGGCCGAGTTCGAGGACGTTAGCCGCGAGGCCGAGGATGCCCGCATCGCCGAGGCCCGATCCTTCGCGCGCAGGGCCGCGGCGATCCCGACGGACGGCCTCGGGACGCAGGACCGGATCACCCGCGACGTGCTCCTCTTCGATGCGACCGTCACCGCCGACGCCGAGGCGTCCCGCCTCAAGGAGATCGAGGTCGACTCGGTCCACGGCCCGCAGGCGACCCTGCCCCTCCGGATCTCCAAGCTCTCGGTCCCCTCCGCCGAGGTGGCCGAGGCCATGGTCGAGAAATTCCGCGGGATCGCCCGGATGTTCGTCGACCTGGGCGAGCGACACCGCGAGGGGATCGCCCGTGGCCGGACACCGGTCGATTTCGCGGTTCGCGGGAGCATCGACCAGATCGACGCGTGGCTGGCCCGTCCCGTGGACGACGATCCGCTCCTGGCGGCGGTGCAGGTCCCCGGGACCCACCACGCCGACGGCTGGCACGAGCGCCTGCGGGAGGCCGTGGAGCGCGAGGTGCGCCCGGCCCTCGCCGGCTACCGTGACGTCCTCCACGGCGAGGTCCTGGCCCACGCCCGAACGGACGACCACTGCGGCCTGACCTGGATCCCGGACGGCGACGAGGCCTACGCGCGGGCGGTCCGCCTCCACACCACGCTCGGCATGGGGCCCCGCGAGATCCACGAGATCGGGCTCCAGCAGGTGGAGCGGCTGGCCGGCGAGTACCGCGAGCTGGGCTCGGCCGTGCTGGGTACCGACGACCTGGAGCGGATCCTGAATGGCCTGCGGTCCGACCCGGCGCTCCATCACACGGATGGCACCGCCATCGTGGCAGCGGCCGCGGCAGCCCTGGCCAGGGCGGCCGCGGCGATGGGGGACTGGTTCGGCACGCTGCCGAAGAGCGGCTGCGATGTGGAGGGGACCACCAGCGGGGCGCAGGCCTTCTACTTCCCGCCCGCGCAGGACGGCAGCCGGGGCGGCGTCTTCTTCATGAACACGACCGATCCGTCCGGCTGGGGGCGCTTCGACATCGAGTCGACGGCGTACCACGAGGGGATCCCCGGCCATCACCTGCAGATCGCGATCTCGGGCGAGCTCGAGGGTCTGCCCGCGTTCCGTCGGCACGGATGGGTCACCGCGTACGGCGAGGGCTGGGGCCTCTACGCCGAGCGGCTCGCCGACGAGATGGGCCTCTACACGACCCCGCTGGACCGCCTGGGCATGCTCTCCGCCGACTCGATGCGCGCCTGCCGCCTGGTCGTGGACACCGGCATGCACGCCCTGGGCTGGAGCCGGGAGCAGGCCGTCGCGTACATGGTCGAGAACTCGCCGATGCGCGAGTCCCACGTCCGGGCCGAGATCGACCGGTACATCAATGACCCCGGCCAGGCGCTCGCCTACATGATCGGCCGTCTGGAGATCCAGCGGATCCGGGCACGCGCGGAACGCACGCTCGGCGGGCGCTTCGACATCCGCGCCTTCCACGACGCGCTCCTCACGTCCGGGTCCATGCCGCTGCCGCTCCTCGACGAGCACGTCGGCGCGTGGGTGGCATCCCTGGACGGGACGGCGCACGACGGCGCCGGGGCGCGGCGGGTGCCGACCGGGACGGTCTGATCCGGGAGCGGCGGGGCGCACGAGCCGGAGAGGACCCGCCGCGTCCACCGGGCACGGTGGCGTGCCATGCGGCGGTTGACGCCGCATCGCCCGCGACCGGACCATGTCGCGATGCACATCCTGGTCGTCGAGGATGAGTCCCGCATGGGCGAGCTGATCCGCCGGGTGCTCGTCGCGGAGCACCACGTGGTGGACCTCGCCGAGGACGGTGTCGCCGCGCTCGGCCTGGCGCGCAACGGCGGGTACGACGCGGTGATCCTCGACCGGATGCTCCCGGACCTCGACGGCACCGAGGTGGTCCGCCTGCTCCGCGCCCGTGGTGATCGCACGCCCGTCCTGATGCTGACCGCGCTCGGGTCCGTGGACCAGCGCGTCTCCGGGCTGGACGCAGGGGCGGACGACTACCTCACCAAGCCGTTCGCGTTCGCCGAGCTCCTCGCGCGACTGCGCGCACTGCAGCGCCGCCCGTCGCCCACCGCGGAGCGGCTCGCCGCCGGGGATCTCGAGGTCGACGAATCGCGGCACGTGGCCCGCGTCGGGGAGGCGACCGTCGACCTCACGGCGCGCGAGTTCGCCTTCCTGGCCTACCTCATCCGCAACGCCGGCCGCGTCCTGACGCGTCAGCAGATCCTGGACGCCGTCTGGGGCGCCGAGCCGGACGTCTACTCCAACGTCGTCGACCTGTACGTCTACTACCTGCGCCGCAAGCTGCGCGCACTCGGGAGATCGGGCCGGCTGCGCACGGTCCGCGGCGTCGGGTACACGCTCCGCGCCGGCGACTGAGCCGTGGCGGACCCGACCGACCTGGTCATCGCCGCCACGCGGCGACGCCTCGCCCTGTGGACGCTGGCGCTCCTCGCCGGCCTGCTGGTGGCGATGGGCGTGGCCACCGCCATCGTCGCGGTCGCCCAGCTGGACGGTGCCAGCGACGGGGCCCTGCGCACCAGCGCACAGGCGGTCCTCTCGACGCTCGACGGCCGGCTTCCGGGCACGACCGGCTCCCAGGAGGACGGCGAGGGTGGCGACGAGCTGGTGGGCTCGGCGGACACGTTCACCATGGTGCTGGATGCCCGGGGGACCCTCCTGCAGAACCCCCGCAACGTCCACCTGGCGGGCCTGCCCGACCGGTCCGCACTCGCCGCGGCGCTCTCCGGCGGCAGCGACCTGCGCACCGTGACCGCGGGCGGCGTGCCGGTCCGCCTGCTGACCCTGCCGATCCGGCCCTCGGACGGCGGGCCGGCGGTCGGCGCGGTGCAGGCCGGGCTGGTCCTCACGCTCCACGATCAGCAGGTGGTCGACCTGCTGCGCACGATCGCGCTGGTCGGCCTCGCCGGTCTCCTCTGCGCCGCGCTGCTGGCGCTCGTGCTGTCGGACCGGGCGCTCGTCCCGATCCGCGCCGCGTTCGCCACGGAGCGCCGGTTCGCGGCGTCCGCGTCCCACGAGCTGCGCACCCCTGCGGCGCTCATCCGCGCTTCCGGCGAGGTGCTGCAGCGGGAGGGCCTGGTCCGCGAAGAGGGCCTGCCGCTGGTGGACACGGTCGTTGCCGAGTCCGATCGCCTCGGACGCCTGGTGGCGGATCTCCTGGCCCTCTCCACCTCGCGCGCGGACCCGTCCGCGATCCGCTTCGAGCCGCTCGACGTTGGGTCCGTCTCGGTGGACGCCGCGCGGCGCATCGGCCCGCTGGCGGCCGAGCGCGGCTGCCGGGTCGAGGTGACTCCGGACCCGCCGCCGCGCCTGCCGGTCATGGGCGATGCCGACCAGCTGGTCCAGCTGCTGCTGGCCCTCCTCGACAACGCCACGCGGCACTCCCCGCCGGGCGAGCCGGTCACGGTGGTCCTGGAGCGCGCCGACGATCGGGCCCGGGTGACCGTGGTCGATCGCGGCCAGGGCGTGCCGGCGGAAGAGCGGGCGCGCATCTTCGAGCCGTTCGCAAGGGCCGGCCGCGGCCGGCGGAGCCGCGACAGGGGCGCGGGGCTCGGACTGGCCGTGGCGCAGGCACTCGCGGAGCGGCACCACGGCACGATCTCGGTCAGGGACACGCCGGGCGGCGGGGCAAGCTTCGTGGTCAGCCTTCCGCTGCGGCGGGAGCAGCCGCCGACCTGAGCCCGGCAGCCCACAGGACCCGCGTGCCGCCCGGCCTGCGAGGGGTGTGTCGG
>JAJYGO010000298.1 GCA_021785115.1 Chloroflexota bacterium
AAGCGAGCCGTGCTTTCGCCTCGATCCCGCGCGATGAACCGCGGGGCACGATGACCGTCGCGCGATCGAGGAACGGCAGCCGCTCGCTGTCGAGGAGCAGGGTCGGCTCCGGGCCGGGGGCGCTGTACCACACGAGCTCGCCCGGTCGGATCAGCTGCCGGGCGTCTCCCATCCGCGACGCGGTGCGCGCGCCCCGGTCCGGGAATCGCGCGTGCGGTACACCACGTACGGCCGGGCAAGGTAGCCGACGGGCACGCTGAACACGTGGACGAGCCGTGTGAACGGCCACAGCCCGAGCAGCGCGAACGCCAGCAGCGCATGGATCTGGAACGTGATCGGCGCTCCGGCCATCAGGGCGGCGTCCGGCTGGAGCCAGAAGACGCTGCGGAACCACACGGCGACGTCCAGCCGGTAGTCGTGCCCGGGGCCGAGGAGGTTGATCGCGATCGTGTTGAAGGCACCGATGGCGATGACTGCCCCCAGGAGCAGGTACATCGCCTTGTCCATCCGGGTCGTGACCCGGAATACGGACGGCGTGAGGCGGCGCCGATACACCAGGAGGGCGAGCCCGGTGGCCGTCATGAGGCCGGCGACGCTGCCGGCCGTCGCGGCGACCGCATGGTAGAGCCCCTCCGAGATGCCGAGCGCCCCGGTCACCGACTCGGGGATGACCAGCCCGATGAAGTGGCCGGCGAGGACGCCCAGGATGCCGAAGTGGAAGAGCGGACTCGCCCAGCCCAGCAGACGGCGCTCATAGATCTGTGACGAGCGGGTCGTCCAGCCGAACTTGTCATAGCGGTAGCGCCAGAAATGGCCGACGACGAAGCTCGTCAGGCAGATGTACGGGAACGCGACCCACAGCACGTTGCTCACGTGCGGATCCCGGGTTCGGCGCCGCTGCCCCATGGCTCGAGGCCGACCTGCTCGGCAGGCGGCCCCTCGGTCTCCAGCCGTCGGGCCGCCTCGAGGACGGCTCGTGAGGGCGGCGGCAGCGCGGCCTCCAGCGCGACGATGACGTCCGCATATGGCGAGCCGGCCTGCTCGAGAGCGTGCCCGAGCGACTCGATGGCCGGCTGATGCTCGACCAGCAGGTCCAGGGGTTCGGCCACCTCGGGTTCGGCGGCCTCGGATCCCGGCTCGATGGCCTCGGTCTCGGCCGCCAGTTCGAGCACGGCCGGGAGGAAGTCGGGCAGCTCGCCGGACGCGAGTGAGTAGCCGCGGCTCCGGTAGAGCTCCTGGAAACGCCACAGCGCCATTCCTCGCCGGCGGGTGTCGCCGTTGAGGTGGTAGCTCAGGTAGAGGCAGTACCGCCGGCGCAGGTCGAAGGTCGCCACGTAGTCGGCCTGAAGATCGAGCAGCGCGCTGCGGTGGGCGTGCTCGATGAACCGCAGGAGCGGGCGACCCGCCCGGGCCGCGATGCCCTGCGCGGCCTCGCGGAGCAGCGGCAGCTGGTCCAGCAATCCGTCGTCGGGGTACTGGAGGAGCCGAGACGCGGCGGCGAGGACGACCCGGCGCTCCGGTTCCGAAAGGTGGGACCTCATGCCCCGGCGCCCCGACCGGCATCGTCTCGCGCGTCGAGTCCGGCGTCGTCGCGGGCCTTGTGGCCGGGTTCGGCGTTGCCGGCGCCACGTGCCTGCGGGTCGACCGCGCCGCGGCCCTCCGGCAGGTCGGCGTAGCGGGAGGCCTTGGCTCGCTGCCGGGCGAGGGCGAACGTCTCGACGGAGACCGGCGTCGCCGGCACCTCCCCGAACGGGCCGACCCCGCCCATCCCCGGTCCGCCCTGGTAGTCCAGGCTGCAGCCGGCCGCCTCGTCGAGCGAACGGGAGGCCTCGACGTGGGCCGTGGGAATCACGTAGCGGTCCTCGTACCTGGCGATGGCGAGCAGGCGGTAGAGGTCCTCGATCGCCTGCGGGGTCAGGCCGACCGACGCCGCGATCGTCTCGTCGGGCGCCTCGCCGAGGTTCACCCGGCGCATGTGGACCCGCATGGCCGCCAGCATGCGCAGGCTCGCGACGACCGGTCCCGGATCGCCGGCCGTGAACAGCTCCGCGAGGTAGCCGACCGGGATGCGCAGCGCGTCGATGGCGGCGAAGAGGGTGACCCGGTCCTCTCCGTCGAAGCCCGTGTCGCGGACCACGTCGACCACCGGGGAGAGCGGCGGGATGTACCAGACCATGGGCATCGTGCGGTACTCAGGATGGAGAGGCAGGGCGATGCGGTAGCGGTTGGTCAGGGCGTACACGGGCGAGCGGCGGGCCGCCTCGAGCCAGTCCTCGGCGATCCCGGCCCCGCGCGCCGCGGCGATCACCGCCGGATCCTCGGGATCGAGGATCACCGAGCGCTGAGCCTCGAGCAGGTCCCGCTCGTGCTCGACCGAGGCGGCCTCGAGCACCCGGTCGGCGTCGTACAGGAAGAGTCCGATGTAGCGCAGCCGGCCCACGCAGGTCTCGGCGCAGACCGTCGGCTGGCCGGCCTCCACCCGCGGGTAGCAGAAGGTGCACTTCTCGGCCTTGCCGGTCCGGTGGTTGAAGTACACCTTCTTGTAGGGACAGCCCGAGACGCACATCCGCCAGCCCCGGCAGCCGTCCTGGTCGACCAGCACGATGCCGTCCTCGGCACGCTTGTACATCGCGCCCGACGGGCAGGCGGCGACGCACGACGGGTTCAGGCAGTGCTCGCAGATGCGGGGCAGGTAGAACATGAACGCCTGCTCGAACTCGAGCTTCACCCGATCGCCGATCCGCTGGAGGACGGGGTCGCGGGGGGCATGCTCCGGCGCTCCCCCCAGGTCGTCGTCCCAGTTGGCCGACCAGCGGATCTGCATGGGCTCGCCGGTGAGGAGCGACTTCGGTCGGGCGACGGGGACGTCGGCCTGCGCGGGCGCGGTGATGAGGGTGTCGTAGTCGTACGTCCAGGGCTCGTAGTAGTCGGCGAGCTCGGGGAGGGTGGGGTTGCTGAAGATCCGGAGGAGCCGCCTGATGCGACCTCCGGCCCGCAGCTCGAGCCTGCCCGTGCGCGTTCGGACCCACCCGCCTTCCCAGCGCTCCTGGTCCTCGTAACGCCGCGGGTAGCCGAGCCCCGGCCGGGTCTCGACGTTGTTGAACCAGGCGTACTCGACGCCGGTGCGGTTGGTCCAGGCCTGCTTGCACGTCACCGAGCAGGTGTGGCAGCCGAGGCACTTGTCGAGGTTCATGACCATGCCCAGCTGGGCCATCACGCGCATCGGCTCAGTACTCGACGTCCTGCGAGCGGCGCCGGATCACGGTCACCTCGTCGCGCTGGTTGCCCGTCGGACCGTAGTAGTTGAAGCCGTAGGACAGCTGGGCGTAGCCGCCGATCAGGTGGGTCGGCTTGATCAGAAGGCGCGTGAGCGCGTTGTGGATGCCGCCCCGACGCCCGCTCAGCTCGGACTTCGGGGTGTCGATCGTGCGGTCCTTCGCGTGGTACATGTACGCGGTGCCCTGGGGCATCCGGTGGCTCACCACGGCGCGTGCCACGACCACCCCGTTGCGGTTGTAGGCCTCGATCCAGTCGTTGTCCCTGACCCCGATCCGGGCTGCGTCCTCCCGGCTCAACCAGAGGTCCGGCCCGCCGCGCGACAGGCTCAGCATGAACAGGTTGTCCTGGTACTCCGAGTGGATCGACCACTTCGAGTGCGGCGTGAGGTAGCGGACGGTGACCTCGGCGCCGCCCCCGCCCCCCTGGTCGCCGAAGATGCGGCGCATGTCGAGGGGCGGACGGTAGGTCGGGAGTTGCTCGCCGAGCTCGGCGATCCAGTCGTGGTCCAGGAAAAACTGCTGGCGCCCGGTGAGAGTGTGCCAGGGCTTGAGCCGCTCGACGTTGATGGTGAACGGCGAGTACCGGCGCCCGCCGTGCTCGCTGCCCGACCACTCGTGGGACGTGACGACCGGCTGTGGGCGTGCCCGGGTGTCGGCGAACGTGATGCGGCGGCCGGCCTGGTCGGCGGCAAGGTCGGCGAGCGGCCGTCCGGTCCGCTGTTCGAGGACGCCGAGGCCGGCGGTCGCGAGGCGGCCGTTGGTGGTCCCGGAGAGGGCCAGGATCGCTTCGCAGGCCTGCTCGGCGCGGGCCAGCGACGGCCGGCCGTGGGCGAGCCCGCCGCGGACGGTCCCGCAGATGCGCCCGAGCTCCTCGATCTCGGCAGTGGGCGCCAGGGTGACCCCCTTGACCGTCGTCCCGAGCGCGTCGATCTTCGGCCCGAGCGCCACCATCTGCTCCGCGATCGCGGCGTAGTCTCGCTCGACGACCGTGAATGCGGGCATGGTCCGGCCGGGGATCGGGTCGCAGTCGCCGTGCCGCCAGTCGAGCACCCGGCCGCCGGGCTGGGCGGTCTCACCAGGGGAATCGTGCAGCAGCGGCGTGGCCACCAGGTCCCCCCGAACCCCGAGGTGGCGCGCCGCGAGGGCGCTGAACACCCGGGCGAGGGCCACGAAGGTCTCGTAGTCGCTGCGCGCCTCCCACGGCGGGCTGATCGCCGGGCTGAACGCGTGCACGAACGGGTGCATGTCGGTCGATGACAGGTCGTATTTCTCGTACCAGGTGGCGGCCGGCAGCAGGACGTCGGAAAAGAGGCCGGTGGACGTCATCCGGAAGTCGAGCGAGACGAGCAGATCCAGCTTGCCCTCGGGTGCCTCGTCGTGCCAGGTGACCTCGGCCGGCCGGCGGTCCTCCGCCGCCGGCTCGGCCCGGATGGCGGCATCCGTACCCAGGAGGTGACGCAGGAAATACTCGTTGCCCTTGCCCGAGGAGCCCAGCAGGTTGGCCCGCCAGACCGTCAGCACCCGCGGGAAGCTCGTCTCCGCGTCGGGGTCCTCGCAGGCGAAGCGCAACCCGCCCGCCCGGAGCCGGTCGACGACGTACGCCGCCGGGTCGACCCCCGCCGCCCGCGCCTCGTCGACCAGGTCGAGCGGATTCCGGTCGAAGGTCGGGTACGACGGCAACCAGCCCAGCCGGGCCGACTGGGCCACGGTGTCGACCAGGGCGCGTCCCTTGAACAGCCCCCGTCCGAGCGGCGTGGCGAGCTCGTCCGCCCCGAACCCGTCGTAGCGCCACTGGTCGGTGGCGAGGTACCAGAACGCGGTGCCGGCCATCTGGCGGGGCGGCCGGACCCAGTCGAGCGCGAACGCGAGCTGAGACCAGCCGGTCAGGGGGCGCACCTTCTCCTGGCCCACGTAGTGCGCCCATCCGCCGCCGTTGACTCCCTGGCAGCCCGTGAGGGTGGTGAGGGCGAGCATGGCCCGGTAGATCTGGTCTGAGTGGAACCAGTGGTTGGTCCCGGCGCCCATGACGATCAGCGACCGGCCCCCCGAGCGCTCGGCGTTGTCGGCGAACTCCCGCGCGATCCGGGCGACGGCGGCGGCTGGGACGGAGGTGATCGGCTCCTGCCAGGCCGGCGTGTACGGCGCCGGGTCGTCGTACCCGCCCGGCCAGCTGCCCGGCAGCCCCGGCCGGGCCACGCCGTACTGGGCGAGCAGCAGGTCGAAGACGGTCGTCACGAGGCGGCCGGCAATCCGCTGCACCGGGACGCCCCGGTGCAGGACCGAGCCGCCCTCGTTGGCCCCCTCGTTGACGTCGAAGCGGGGCAGGTCGAGCGCGACGTTCTCCCCGACGTCGAACAGCGAGAGCGCCGGGACCACGCCCTGCAGGTCGAGGTTCCAGCGGCCCATGCCGCCGGCCGTGTAGCGGTCGCCGATGCTTCCGTTCGGCACCACCGGCTCGCCGGTCGTCGCGTCCAGGAGGACCGTCCGCCAGGCATCACCGTCGCCGGCCCGCCCAAGGTCCGCGGCGGTGAGAAATCGGTCCGGCACGAAGACGCCGGGAACATCCTCGCGTTCCCGGAGCGTGACGAGGAGGGGCAGGTCCGTGTACTGCCTGACGTAGTCGCGGAACCTCTCGACCTCGCGCTCGACGAAGAACTCCCGCAGGATCACGTGGCCCATCGCCATGGCCAGCGCGCCATCGGTCCCGGGCCGGGCGGCCAGCCACTCGTCGGCGAACTTGGTGTTGTCGGCATAGTCCGGGCTGACCACCACCACCTTCTGGCCACGGTAGCGGGCCTCGGCCATGAAGTGCGCGTCGGGGGTCCGGGTCACCGGCAGGTTCGAGCCCCACATCACGAGGTAGGAGGCGTTCCACCAGTCCGCCGATTCCGGCACGTCGGTCTGGTCCCCGAAGACCTGGGGCGCGGCGATGGGCAGGTCGGCGTACCAGTCGTAGAAGGACAGGACGGTGCCGCCGATGAGGCTCGTGTACCGGGCGCCGGCGGCATACGACACCATGGACATGGCCGGGATCGGCGAGAAGGCGGCGATGCGGTCGGGCCCCCACGTCCGGATGGTGTGAACCTGGGCGGCGGCGACGATCTCCAGCGCCTCGTCCCAGTGAACCCGGACCAGCCCGCCCTTGCCCCGGGCCCGCATGTACGTTCGGCGGCGCTCCGGGTCGCCCACCACGTCGGCCCACGCGGCCACCGGGTCGCCGAGCCGCGCCTTCGCCTCGCGGTACATGCCGAGCAGGACGCCGCGCACGTAGGGGTAGCGCACGCGGGTCGGTGAGTACGTGTACCAGGAGAAGGCCGCGCCGCGCGGGCAGCCGCGGGGTTCGTACTCGGGGGAGTCGGGACCCACGGCCGGGTAGTCGGTCTCCTGGGTCTCCCAGGTGATGATGTCGTCCTTGACGTAGACCTTCCAGGAGCACGATCCGGTGCAGTTCACGCCGTGCGTGGACCGGACGATCCGGTCGTGGCTCCAGCGGTCGCGGTAGAAGACATCCGCGTCCCGCCCGCCCTGGCGGGTGATGGTCCGCAGGTCGTCCGAGACTGCATCCGGCTGGAGGAGGCGACGGGTGCGGAGGAGCGCCTGGACGAGGAGATCCGCGTTCATCGCGATGTGGCGGTCAGCCATTCCGCGTTCCCCGTGGCGCGCCGAGCGGCGGTCGATGGCTGGCCACCGCGGCGCCTTCATTCTGGACCCGCGGAAGTGGCGGACGCGAATCGGGGCCCTCGGGGGCGGAGCGCCGGAGGTGGACGACGCACAGCAGCGGATCGTCGGCGGCAAACGGCTCGAGTTCGGCAACGCACACGGCGGTCCCCAGGCGCTCGAACGTCTGCTCGAGCATCCCGGCGTGGACCCCGCAGACCACGGCGCGATGGTCTCGCGCGACCGCCTCGAAGGGGCAGCGGCGGAGCATGATGCGATCCCCGGCAACGGGGAGGTCCGGTGCGAAGCCCAGGTGATCCATGAGGCCGGCGACCGTGTTGACGGCGTCGTCGGCGGCCAGGGGACCCGCGGCGGCATCGGGAATGACGTCGAGGGCTTCCACCCAGCGCCGCCCCGCCGAGCGGGCCGCGCCGGAGGGGTCGGCCAGGCCCGAGAGCTGACTCGCGAGCACGCTTGCCAGGCGGCGGTAACCATCGGTGGCACCGGGTGCCGCGGCTGGCTCCGCCTCGCTGCGAGCGTCGCCGCTCGCGCCGGCCCGGGCGACGTAGCGGATCCGCGGCCGGCCGGCGGTGCCGCGCCGCTCGACCTGGCGGTCGACGAGACCGGCGGAGACGAGCAGGTCGAGGTGGAACCGGGTCGTGCTCGGATGGAGCCCGAGCACCTCCGCCGCATCCTCCACCGACAGCGCGTGTCCGGCGGCGCGCAGCGCCGTCAGCAGCGCGGCACGGCTCTCGGCTGCCAGCACATGCTGCACGCGCGTCTCCGTCATAGCTGTGATTATAATCACCGCAAACAGCGTTGTGCCGAGTGTGATGCGCGTCCCGAGGAGCGCAGTGACCATGACGTCACCGGATCGTGTGGCAGAGGCGGCCGCGGGCGGGACCGGCGGATCGGGAGCGAGGGCGATCCGGGGGACCCGCTCCCAGGCGCTCTGGCTCGCCACGCTCGGGTTCTTCGGGGGGTTCGCGGGCGTCTCGATCTTCGGGCCGATGGTCCCGAAGTTCACCGACCTGCTCGGCCTCAGCCCATTCGAGGCCGGCCTGCTCGCGGCGATCCCCGCGCTCACCGGATCGCTGCTCCGGATCCCCTTCGGGGCGGCGGTGGACCGGGTGGGCGGCAGGCGGCCGTTCCTCGCGCTGCTCGTGCTCGCCAGCGCCGGGGTGGCCGGGCTGCTCTGGCTCCTCGCGAGCACCTATCCCGACCACATGGCCGGCACCTACCCGCTCCTGCTCGTCCTCGGCGCCCTCATCGGCTGCGGGATCGCGACCTTCTCGGTGGGGATCGCGCAGGTGTCGTACTGGTTCCCCAGGCGGGAGCAGGGCGGCGCGCTCGGCGTCTACGCCGGGCTGGGCAACACGAGCCCCGGGCTCTCGACGATGGTCCTGCCGATCGCCGTCGGTTCCCTCGGCATGCTGGGCGCGTACAGCATCTGGTTCGGCATCCTGCTGGCGGTCACGATCGTGTACGCGCTGGCCATCCGGGACGCGCCCTGGTTCCAGCTGCGGTCGTGGGGGGCATCCGTCGACGCCATCCGGGTGGTCGAGGTCGGCGGAAGCGAGCTGACGCCGAGCGGGAGCGCGCTGGCCGGACTCCGCCGTGCGGCGACGATCCCGGCCACGTGGGCCCTCGTCTTCTTCTACTTCCTCTCTTTCGGCGGCTTCCTTGCCTTCACTTCGTGGCTGCCCACGTTCTGGCACGCGATGTACGGCTCGGCGCTTCGGGACGCCGGTGTGCTGACGGCGATCTTCTCCCTCGTGAGCGCGTTCATCCGGGTGCCCGGCGGACTGCTGTCCGATCGCGTGACGATCCGTTTCGCGCTGCCGCTCAACTTCGTGCTGATGCTGGCCGGCACGCTGGTGCTCGCGTTCTCCGACGTGTTCTGGGTCTCGCTGGCGGCGACCGCCGCGGTCGGTCTCGGCATGGGACTGCAGAACGCCATCGTGTTCAAGCTGCTCCCCTCGTATGTGCCGGACGCCGTGGGTGGGGCCTCCGGATGGGTCGGCGGCCTGGGCGCCCTCGGCGGGTTCGTCATCCCGCCGATCATGGGCATCGGCACCGGCCTGGTCGGAGGCTCTGCGGCCTATGCCAGAGGGTTCCTCCCGTTCGCGGTGCTCATCGTCCTTGCGTTCCCGATCGTCTGGTGGCTGAGCCGCTGGAGCGCCCGCCGGCACGACGTGGCCACCCCGGCACCCGCCTCCGGGACCGGGCCGGGGAGAGTTCCCGCGTGAGCGTCCGGCCAGACGCGGCCACCGCGAGCCGCGCGGCCCAGGCGGCCCGACCGGCACGGGGCATCCGATCGTGAGTGCGGCGACACCGGGCGCACTGGCGCGGCATGGCGCGCGGGTGCGCTGGATACCCCGGCAGCACGGTGCCTGGGCGATGCTCGCGGTCCCCCTCCTGCTCGGGGTCGCTGCCAGCCGCCCGGGTCCCTGGCAGGCGGTGCTGTCCGTGACCGCCATCAGCGGCTACCTGGCATCGAGTGCCGCTCTCGACTGGATCCGCGCTCGCCGGCGGGCTTACCTCGAGCCGGCCGCGGTGTTCGGCACCGTCTTCGTGGTGTCCGGAACCGTCCTGCTGGCCGCGTTCCCCCGGCTGATCGTAGTCGCCGGCATCGTGGGCCCCGCCGCCGTCGTCGCCGGTTGGGCGGCCATGACAGGCCATCCGCGGAGCCTGGTCGCCAGCCTCGCCCATGTGGCCCAGGCTATCGTGCTCGTCCCGGCGGCGGCCGTGGTGGCAGGTCCCGTCAACGGGCCGACGGTCGCACGGGCTGCACTCGTGGCCGGCCTGTACCTCGTGAGCTCGGTGCTCGTGGTCCGCTCGATGATCCGCGAACGGGGCAACCGCGGGTTCGTCGCGGCGTCGATCGGCTATCACGCGGTGGTCGTGGCGGTCGAGGCCTGGCTGCTGCCCTGGGTCTACGCGCTGCTGGCGCTGGGGCTCACGCTCCGGGCGGCCGTGCTCCCGGTGCTGCAGGTGCGCCTTGAGGGTGGGGCACGACGCCTGCGCCCGATCCACCTGGGGCTCGTGGAGATTGCCTCGTCGGTGGCGCTGCTGCTGCTGGCCTTCCTCGTGCGGTTCTAGGCGAAGGTCCGCGGGCTTCGCGCGCTGGCGACGCGCCTGGTCGGCGACGCCTGGCCGCTGGTCGCGATGGGCGCCGTGGCCGTCCACCCACGAACGGAGAGGGTGCGTGGCGTGGGCCCTCTCCTCCGCGGCTCGGGAGGATCGGCGGCAACCAGCGGTATGGCTCTTGCATCCGCGCGCCCCTGACCGAGGGACGCGGCGATGACGACACGATCGGCCCGGCGCGGCCGCGAGCGTGAGGAGGCGCGGCACGACCAGCATCGCCGGTGCCCTGCCGGTGCGGCTCTCCATGGCCGGCTTCGACCCCAGGGTCATCGACGCGAAGGTGGGCCAGACGGTCAAGCTCGACTTCTGGAACGCCGACAACGCCATGCACCTCGACGGGGGTGGGGTCCACACCTTCATCATGGACAGCCAGCACATCTACGTGACGATCCCGGCCGGGGCGCGCAAGGCCTACGCGTTCACGGCCCCGGCCGCGCCGGGCGTCGACGGGGCCGCGATCCTCGGGCTGGCGGCCACGGTCGAGGCGGACTCGGCGCACAGGTGCGGCCGCAGCGTCAGGCGTCGGCGATCGACCGGCGGATGCGCGCGATCTCGCCTGCGTCCCACAGGCCCAGGAAGGCGTCCACGACCGCGGGGTCGAAGCTGTTCCCCGACAGACGACGGATCTCGGCCAGGGCCTCTTCGTCCGGCCAGGCCTCCTTGTAGTGGCGCTTGGTGGTGAGCGCGTCGAACACGTCGGCCACCGAGGTCAGCCGAGCGCACAGCGGGATCTCCTCGCCCCTGAGCCCGCCCGGGTAGCCGGTGCCGTCCCAGCGTTCGTGATGGTTGCGCGCGATCTCCCGGGCCACGGCGAAGAAGTCACGGTCGCCCAGGATGCCTGCGCCGTGGGCCGGATGGCGGCGCATCTCCACCCATTCTTCCTCGGTCAGCTTGCCGGGCTTGCCCAGGATCTCGTCGGGCACGAGCAGCTTGCCGACGTCGTGCATGATGCTGGAGTATCCGATGACCTCGATCTCGTCCTCGGGCAGGCCGAGCGTCCGGGCCAGCGCCTCCGTGTACGCCTGGACGCGCCTGAGGTGGCTGCCGGTCAGGCCGTCGCGGGCCTCCACGGCAGCCGCCAGCATGAACATCGCGTTCTTGTGCGCCTCCTTCTCGGCCCGGTAGGCCTCCTCCAGCTGCTGGCGGAGCGCATGCTCCTGCTCGAACAGCCGGGCGTTGACCACGGCGACCGCGGCCTGATCGGCCAGGTGGCGGAAGCGCCGGCGCTCGTCTTCCGAGAGACTCCGGTGCGACTGGTAGACCACCGCGAGCACACCGATGAGCTCGTGATCGGCGAGCATCGGCCAGGCATAGTCCTCGACGATCCCGTAGCGGTCGAACAGCGCGCGGACCGCGGGCGGCGCGATCGGGTCGGTCGCGCGAAGGACAGGCGCTTCGCGGCGGTGCCACGCCGCCTGGGTTGCCGGGTCGATCGACCCGGTGAACCGCGTTCCCACCAGCCCCTCGATCGGCGCCCCGTCCGGGGAGGCGACGGACCGCACCTCCCACCCCCCGTCCCCGGAGACGAGGACCACCAGCACGGTTCCCGAGCCTGCGAACTCGCGTGCTCGCTGCACGAGCAGCGCAAGGAGCGTGTCGAGGTCGTGCGTCATGGTCAGGGCCAGTCCGATCTCGTTGACCGTCCCGATCTCGCTCTCCATCTTCTCGGCGGCGCCCATGAGCAGCTCGATCACCTGCCCGCGCTCGAGGGACAGGATCGTGTCCTCGGGTGCAACGGGAGGCGGCACCCGCGATGCGGAGAGCCTGGCGCGCCACATGCGGATGTCGTCCACGATGCGCGCGACGCGCGTGGAGAGGACGGCTGGCTCGAGCGGCTTGGTGATGTAGTTGTCCGCTCCGACCTGCACGGCCCGCACGATGTCGGTCGCGCGGTCGCGGTGGGTCACCAGGACGAAGGGGATCGAGCGCAGATGCGGGTCGTGCTTGGCCTGCGCGCACATCTCGAACCCGTCGACGCCGGGCATGTCGATGTCGGCCAGCACGATGTC
>JAJYGO010000318.1 GCA_021785115.1 Chloroflexota bacterium
ACCAGAGCCAGACCGCGATCTGGAACTCGAACCCCGGCGACCGGCCGACCTCGCCCGGTGTGCCGTGGGTGAGGCCCGCCACGTCGCCGAGCCAGACCAGGGTCACCAGCGCCGCCGTCACCTCCACCACGAACATGACGGGGTTGCGGATCATCTCGCGGGGATCGAACTTGCGCAGCGCGGGCACCAGCGAGGCACGCAGCAGGACCGGGTCGAAGACCCCCCGCGGCGTGCGCGGAGCGCCCGGCTTCCCGGCCTGCGATTCGCGCCGGGCCCGCTGGAAGCGTCGGCTGCCGGCCCGCGTGTCGACGACGGAGTGCGCGACGGGTCCGCGCCGGTCGGCCAGTGTCTGCGAGGTCATGGCTCAGAAGACCTTTCCGGCGTGCATCAGGAACTCCTCGACGATCGGCCCGAGCGAGAGCGCCGGGAAGAAGGTGAGCGCGCCGACGATCACGAGGACGCCGATCAGGAGACCCACCCACAGCGCCCCCGTGGTGGGGAACGTGCCCAGCGACGGTGCCACGGCCCGCTTGCCGGCCATGGAGCCGGCGATGGCGAGTGCCGGGACGATCTCCGCGAAGCGCCCGATCAGCATCGCGAACGCCCCCGCGATGTTGTAGAAGGGCGTGTTCCCGTTCAGGCCGGCGAACGCCGATCCGTTGTTGCCGGTCATGCTGGAGAACGCGTACAGGATCTCGGTGAAGCCGTGCGGCCCGGCGTTGGCGACGCTGGAGGTCCCGGCCGGCGTGGCGGCCGCGATCGCGGTGAGGACCAGGATGCTGGCGGCCATGGCCAGCACGGCCAGCATCGCCATCTTCACCTCGAACGACTCGATCTTCTTGCCGAGGTACTCGGGGGTCCGGCCCACCATGAGCCCGGCGATGAAGACGGCCAGGATCGCGCCGAAGACCAGGTGGCCATAGAGGCCGGCCCCGATCCCGCCGGGCGCGACCTCCCCCAGCTCGATGAGGAAGAGCGACACGAGCCCGCCGAGCGGCAGGAAGCTGTCCTGCATGGCGTTGACCGCGCCCGTGCTGGTGCCCGTGGTGACGACCGAGAAGAGCGCGCTCGTCTGGGCCCCGAACCGGACCTCCTTGCCCTCCATGTTGCCGAGGGCCGTGCTGACCTGGCTCGGGAAGAGCGGGTTGGCCCGGATCTCGCTCGCCGTCGACACCGCCACGGCGACCACGAGGATGACCATCATCGCGGCGAAGAGCGCCCAGCCCTGCCGCTCGTCCCGCGCCATCCGCCCGAAGGTGTTGGTGAGGGCGAAGGGGATCAGCAGGATCAGGAACATCTCGATCCAGTTCGTCAGGCCGTTGGGGTTCTCGAACGGGTGGGCCGAGTTCGCGTTGAAGAAGCCGCCCCCGTTGTTGCCGAGCTCCTTGATCGCCTCCTGCGAGGCCACCGGCCCGACCGGGATCGTCTGGGTGCCACCCTGGAGGGTGTGCACCAGGGCCGCCGGGTTGAACGACTGGACGACGCCCTGCGAGACCAGCACGATCGCGGCCACGAACGCGATGGGGACCAGGATGTAGAGCGTGGTCCGCGTGACGTCCACCCAGAAGTTGCCGATGGTGCGGATGCCACGCCGGGTCAGGCCCCGCACCAGGGCGATGGCCACCGCGAGGCCCATCGCCGCGGAGGTGAAATTGCGCACGGCGAGCCCCGCCATCTGGGTCAGGTCGCTCATGGCGGTCTCGCCGGCGTAGTTCTGCCAGTTGGTGTTCGTCTCGAAGCTGACCGCGGTGTTGAACGCCAGGTTGGGGGCCACGGGGCCCGCCCCGCCCGGGTTCAGGGGCAACAGGCCCTGGATGCGCTGCTGGAGGTACAGCACGAGGATCCCGACGAACGCGAAGACGAGCACGGAGATCGCGTACGAGGTCCACGGCTGCTCCCTGCTCTCGTCCACGCCGAGCACCCGGTAGATGCCGCGTTCCACGGGGCGGACGACGGGCGTCAGGAAGGTCCGCTCGCCCGCCATCACGCGCTGGATGTACCCGCCGAACGGGCGCGTCGCCAGGACGATCGCAGCGAGCAGCGCCAGGCCCTGGACGAGGGCCTCCAGGTTGGTCACGGATCCCTCTTCTAGAACTTCTCGGGGCGGAGCAGGGCGTAGAGCAGGTAGAGGGCGAGGGCGAGCACGATGACGCCGCCGACCAGGTCCTGAAGCGTCATCCCATGAGCCTCCGGCACAGCCAGACGAATCCCGCGAACGCGAATCCCCACGCGGCCACGAGCACGAGCATCGCCAGGTCAGAGAGCATCGGGCTCCTCCTCCACCCACGCCGCGCCGCGGCCGTGGCGGGTCGTCCGTTCGATGGTGGCGACGAGCGTCTCCAGCGCGAACGGTTTCGGCAGGTAGCCGGCGATCCGGAACTCGCGCAGCCGGGCCGCGGGCACGTGGGTGGCGGTGACCACCACCACGGGTGGGTCGCCGGCCGCCCGGAGTGCCTCCCCGCGCAGCAGCGACCAGCCGCTGTCGCCCGGCAGGTTGATGTCCAGGATCACGAGCACCGGCCGGTAGCCACCGGCCAGGGCCGCCTCGGCATCCTCGGCCGAGGGCTCGATGCGGACGTCCGCCCCCCGGGCGCGCAGGTAGCGCCGGATCGCCGCCGCGAACGGTTCGTCGTCCTCGACCAGCAGGATCCGCGTGGCATCGGGGTCAGCCATCGATCCGCTGCGCGGTGATGTCGCAGCCCGCGTCGTCGGGCCACCACGAGGGCACCAGGACGACGCCGACGGCGCCCGCCTCGTCGCTCAGTCGCGCCAGCAGCTGCTCGCCGAAGGCCAGTCCCGAGACGGCCACCCTGCTCGCCGCGCCCCGCGCAACCAGCGCGATGGCCGCGCGGACGTCGTCGGTCTCGCTTCGGAGGCGCGCCTCGGTGGCGTCCGTGTCCAGAGCGGCGCCGGGTGCCCGACGCACGCCGTTGTCTGCCCCGCGGTACCGGTCCATGCCCCGAGCCTGCGCCGGGGCGCCAAGAGGCAACCGGGTCGCGGACCCGCGGGATCGCTCAACAGGGGCTCAACACGGTCCCGACGCTCCCGCGGGGGAACGACCCGGTCAGGCAGCCGGGGCGGATGCCGGCCGCGCCGCCGGGACGTCGTGGCCCGCGGGTCAGGCGCCCAGCAGCTTGAACGCCAGGCGGTGGCCCCTCGACTTGTCAAGGACCAGCGCGAACCAGAGGGCCGCCAGCGCATCGACGAGATCGGCGCGTTCGGGTCCTCCGACCCAGACCGGCCGCAGGCCAACGTCCTCGATCAGGCCCGCGACGGTCGCGCGCCCTGCGCCGTCGGGACCCGCGAAGAAGAGATCGACCACGGTGTCCTCGACGATCGGATCGGCGAGGATCTCCCAGCCGAAGGCATTGAAGGCGCGGTAGACAAACGCCGTCGGGCACGTCCTCGTGATCACGTCGAAGCTGTGCGCGGGCCCGGCGTCCCCGAGCTGGTTCGTCGCGTCGATGACGATCCGGCCGCGCAGGTGGCCCTGGAGGCCGGCCATCGCGGACGGCATGGCGCTCCCCGGGATGGCGAACACCACCACCTCGCCGGCGGAGGCGGCCTCGCGGACGGGGGCCGCGGTGCAGCGCCGCCCGAGTTCCGACACGAGCGCGCTCGCGCGCGGCCCCGCCGGATCCCGCACGCCGAGGATGACCCGGTGCCCCGCCGCGACCCACTTGCGGGCCAGAGTCCCCCCGATGTTTCCGGCACCGATGACGGCGATCGTGGACGACGGCACGGACCCCTCCTTTGTCCCGGCTCCGAAGGATGTCCGGCAACTATGCCACGGCCCGCCCGCGGTGCGATTCCAGACTCCTGCCCGCGCGGTGCAGCACGTCCGTGACCGTCACGCGGTCATGGGCGGATGTCCTCGGATCCGCCCGACCAGCCGCCGCGCACGGCTGAGGGCGCGGCGGTGTTCCCGCCCACTGAGCGCACGGTCGCCGTACCGGGCGAGCTCGAAGTCGGCGGCCAGGAGCCCGAGCGTCGCGCCGGGGAACCCGAGCCCCCGAAGGCGTCCGGCGTGGCCGGCCGGCGATTCGGACGGTCGGCGCCGCAGCTCGGGGTGGCGCTCCAGCGCGCGGAGCACGGCGAGATAGGCCGACGGAGCGTCCGCAGGCGCCCGGCCGCCGGGCCGACCCAGGCGCGGGCGCAGGCCGGGCAGCCGGAGCCCCAGAGAAACGTGGGGAACCACGAAGTGGCGGTCCTCGGGCGTGCGCTCCGGCTTCCACGGGCGCGGCGACGCGAAGACGTGCCGGTACCGGACCAGCGCCACGAGCACGACCAGCGCACCGAGCACCACCGCGGCGATCACGACCGGCGACGGGCCCCCGGGTGCCGCCGACCCTGCGGCCAGTTCCGGCCGAGTCGCCGCCGGAACGGGTGCCGCGCCGCCGGGGTGCGGCAGCGCCGGCAGTGAGCCGACCAGCCCCGCCGCCGCCGACCAGACCGGCGCGACGAGCGGGGCGAGCAGTGCGGCCCCGGCGGCCAGGGCTCCGGCGAGCGGCCCCAGCACGGCGGAGAGGAGCGCCTCCAGCGGCGCGCCGAGCATCAGCGCCGCGACCACCGCGAGCCCGCCCGTGAGCGCGGTCACGCCGAGCACGAGCCACGTCCACGCGCGTCCGCCACTCGACTCGTGCGGCGCGATGCCCAGCGCACGGAGCCGGCCGAACCCGATCGCGAGGAGACTGCTCGCCACGAACAGCAGCGAGCCGAGGAGGGCGGGAACGGCGAACCGGAGGTCGGCGGAGCCGACGTGGAGGAGCCACGGAACCGCCAGCGCCGGCGACCCGGCCGCCAGCAGGGCACCGACCACCCGGTCGTCGTCCGCGGCCTCGCGGTGTGCGGCCCCCCGCAGCACGGCGACGCCCAGCAGCCACCCCGGGACGTGCCGGGCGACCGCGGCCACCTGGCCGGCCGCACCACCCGCGAAGGTCGCCGCGGCGCCGGGCCCGGCGGTCCCGCCGGCACCGATGGTCCCGCCGACGGAACCGCCGCTCGCCGCCAGCGGTCCACCCGCGGCGATCGCCGCCCGCACCGACGGGTCCGCGAGCCATCCGGCGAAGCCAGCGAGCAGGGCGACGGCAAGGATCCCGGCGCGCGAGCGGCGCCCCGGAGAGGAGCGCCGGACCAGCGCGAGCCCGAGCCCCGCGGCCAGGGCGAACTCCGCCAGGCCGAGGCGGGAGCCGGCGGAGCCGCTCACCGCGAACGTGACGTACACCACCCAGAGGAGCGACCCCTCGGCGAGCGCGTCCAGGGCGGCCGGGAGCAGGTCAGCCCGCGAGAACCAGCGCATCGCTCGTCTTCCAGTCAGGGGAGAGCGTCGCCACCCGCCCGGCCAGCCCGGCAGCCCGGACGCGAGCGGCGGCCATCCCCGCGTGCGGCCCGAGCGCCAGGAAATCGACCGGATAGCCGGAGGCCTCCATGCGTCGCAGGACCGGCACCAGCGGCCCCGGGTCGCGGCTGCTCACGACCAGCACGGTGGTGCCCTGGACGAGCCGCTGGGGCAGCGCCGAGAGCACCAGCTCGAAGGGCGCGGACGGTGTCTGGCTGAGGCGACCCAGCACGTCGGCGATGCGGGCCAGCTGGTCCTGCCCTCCCGCCGCGGGCAGGTAGACCGTCCGTTCGGTGGTGCGCGTGTACGCCGCCGCGGTGAAGCCCACGGCGGCGCCCTCCTCGATCGCCTGGCGCGCCAGCGACGCGGCCGCCACGATCAGGCCTTCCAGGAGCGGCTCGTCGAAGTGGAGCGCCCAGTGCGGTCCGGGCACCGTCTGGACGTCCAGCGCGACCAGGACGTCCCGTGCCCGCGACGGATCGAAGCGCTTGGTCACCGGCACGCCGAGCCGCGCGGTCGCGCGCCAGTGCACGCGCCGCTGCGAGTCGCCCGGCTGGTACGGGCGGACCCCGGCGAAGAGCGACGGGTCCTCGTACAGACTCTGGCGGGCGCGGAGCGTCCCCAGCGAGATCTGCTCGGACCTCTCGTGACGGACCGGGACGCTGCGCGGCCGCACGATGTACGTCGCGCGGTCGGCATGCTCCTCACTCGCCGCGCCTCGCCCGAAGAGATCGGCCACCGTCATCCGCACCGGCCCGAGCTCGTAGGTGCCGCGGTGGTCGGCCGCGATCGAGAGGTGCCGGACCACTCGCTCGAACCACCCCACCGTCCAGACGTGGTGGAGCACCGCGAGGCCGGGGCGCTCGCTCAGCTCGAGAGCGCCCCCGCGGAGGGCCGCCCCCTCGGTGACGTAGTCGTCGACCGCCAGCCACGCGAGGGGCAGGGGCTTGTCGTTCCAGACGGCCACGTCCAGCGGGATCTCGTCTCCCCACACGGCCCGGTCGCGCGCGAGTGTCCGCTCGTAGCGCAGGCGCCGCAGGCCGTGACGGCTCCACAGCTCGGTCAGCAGCGACGCCAGGCCGAGCAGGACGCCGGCGATCGCCAGACCGGGGATCCCGGCGAGCGCTCCGCCGACGACGAGCGCGAGCGCGAGGAGCCCGCGTGCCCGGCTCACTGATCGGCGACGGGGGCCGGCACGCCGCCCAGCACGTCCTCGAGGACCCCGTCCATCGAGGCGCCCCGCAGCTGCCGGTCGACGTCCAGGCGCAGGCGGTGCGCCAGCACCGGCCGCGCCACTGCCGCGACGTCGTCGGGGAGGACGAAACCGCGGCCGTCGAGCGCTGCCCAGGCCTGACTGGCCCGGAAGAGTGCCACGCTGGCCCGCGGGCTGCCGCCCAGGCGCAGGTCACCGTGGGTGCGCGTGACCCGCACCAGGTCCACCAGGTAGCCTTCGACCGCCTCGCTGACGTGGACCTCGCTGACCGCCGCCCGCAGGGACGCCAGCGTCTCCCGGTCCACCACGGGTTCCACTCGGGCCAGCGGATCCCCGCCGCCCAGGTAGCGCCGGGCGATGCGGCGCTCCTCGTCGCGACCGGGGTAGCCGAGCCGGATCTGCACCAGGAAGCGGTCCAGCTGCGCCTCGGGAAGCGAGAACGTCCCCTCCAGCTCCACCGGGTTCTGGGTCGCCACAACCACGAAGGGGTCATCCAGCGGCCGCGACTCCCCCTCCACCGAGACCTGGCGCTCCTGCATCGCCTCGAGCAGCGCCGATTGGGTGCGGGGCGTGGCGCGGTTGATCTCGTCCACCAGGAGCACGTTGGTGAAGATGGGCCCCGGCATGAACCGCAGGCGGCCGCCGTCGAGGATGGCGGCGCCGGTCACGTCCGTGGGAAGCAGGTCCGGGGTGCCCTGCACGCGGCCGAACGAGAGGCCCAGCGAACGCGCGAAGGCACGCGCGATCAGCGTCTTGCCGACGCCCGGGACGTCCTCGATGAGCGCGTGGCCGTCGGCGAGCAGGGCCACGGCGAGCAGGCGGAGGGCGGCCGCGTCACCCACGACCGCGCGGCCCACCGATGCCTGGAGGTCGCGCCAGAAGCGGCCCAGCCGGGCTGGCGCAAGGGGGGTGACGGCGGCCGAGCCGGTGGCAAACGGGGCCGGGCCGGTGGCAGATGGGGCCGGCTCCGTCGCGGGCGCGGACGCCCGGGGTGCGCCACGGTCGGTGTCGTGCCCGGAGAGCGCGGTGGCGCGCTCCAGGGGGATGGTCTCGTTCATTCCGACTCCTCGTCGCCGACGGGCAGCCCGAACGCCCGGCGCGCGATGTCCCTGTCGCCCTCGTGCGCCAGGCGCTCGAGGGCATCCTCGAGGGTGACGTAGCTCCCGGCCGTGAAGAGCGGCTCGGGACGCAGCTCGCCGCCCACCGGGTGTGCGACGAACCAGTCGACGCTCTTGCGGTTGCGGTAGCCGCGACGCCGGTCGGCGAACTCGTAGCGCGTGGTGCCGAGCCGGTCGTCGATCTCGATCTGGACGCCGGTCTCCTCGCGGACCTCCCGGACCGCGGCCTGCTCGGCCGTCTCGCCCTCCTCCAGGTGCCCCTTCGGGAAGACCCACTCCCTGCGCGTCTTCAGGATCAGGCACCGGCCCTCCTGGACGACCACGGCCCCGGCCGAACGATGCACGATCGTGACCGGCCGACGCGTGGGCTCGCGTCCCATCATCACGCTGTCCTCCTTGCGCCGGCGACCTGCCGGCGATGCACGACGACGATCAGCGGCACGACCAGCAGCTCGGCCACCACCGAGAAGACGACCAGGGCAGGCAGGGAGGCGTCGTACAGCACGCCCATCGCGGCACTGCCCAGGAACCAGGCCACCCCGTACAGCAGGTTGAAGAGCCCGTAGGCGGACGCGATCCGCCTCGTGGGCACCATGCCGGCCACCGCGGCCGCCATGATCGATTCGTGGACGCCCATGCCCAGACCCCACAGGAGCGTCCCGATGAACGCCTCGGGAGGGGCGCCGAGGAACACGAGCGGCGCGAAGCACGCCGCGGCCAGGGTCAGCGGCACCAGCACCACGATCCCGGCCCGGTCGAAGAGGCGGCCGAGCGCCAGGGACCCCAGTCCGCTCGCCGCCATCGCCGCCGAATAGAAGAGCGGCACCCAGGTGGCAGGGACGGTCCGTGCCTGCTGGAAATGGAAGGCCATCAGGGAGAAGTCGGCGAACCCGGCGGCCGCCAGCATGGTCGCCGCGAGGTAGATCCACAGCTCGCGGGGGAGGCCGCCCGTGTGGACGTCCGCGGGACGGGCGGCCAGGCTACCGGGATCCGGGTAGGCGATCCGCGCGACGGCCAGGGTCCCGAGCGTCAGCACCGCCGGGATCAGCAGCATCGCGAACGCGACCTGGTACTGGCCGCGCGCCGCCAGCACGGCGGCCGCGACCAGCGGCCCGATCAGCGCGCCGAGCTGGTCGAGCGCCTCGTGGAGCCCGAACCCCCAGCCCCGCCCGATCTCGCCCGTCGCGTGGGCCAGCATCGCATCGCGGGGCGGGTTGCGCAGCGCCTTGCCGACCCGTTCGAGCGCGATCAGCACCGCCGCCACCTGCCAGCTGCCGGCCAGCGCCAGGGCCGGGACGGCCGCCATCTGGACCACGTAGCCGGTCAGCGTGATCGGCCAGTACCGGCCCGTGAGGTCGCTCAGGCGACCCGAGACGATGCGCAGCGCGTATCCCAGCAGCTCCCCGCCACCGGCCACCACGCCGACCACCGTGGCGCTGGCGCCCAGGACGGCGAGGTACGGGCCCGTGATGCTGCGCGAGCCCTCGTAGGTCATGTCGGCGAAGAGACTGACGACGCCGATGAGCACGACGAACCGCAGGGCGGCGCTGCGGTTCGTCGACGGGTCACGCCGGGCGACCGTCATCGGACTCGCCCGCGCTGCGCGATGCTGCTCATCCCGACCTCGGTGCACGCTCAAACAAAAAGGCTCCTGGAGCACGCTCCAGAAGCCATCACCCGCCGAACCGGCGGGACCGATCGAATGGCGCGAGCTTCATCGCGCCGATTCAGTTGCCGGCAGGATAACGCACCCGGCCCGGCATGGTGCGGAATCGGGCCACCCGATCGGGCGGGCCGGTCCCGCCACGGAGAATCGACCCGCGTTTGCCGGGCGCGGGACGCGCCTCTATCCTGTCTGCGGCGATGAGGCCCGCCACGCCGCGAGGCAGTCCACACACGCGGCCCAGCCGCTGACGGCTTCTACCTCCAGCGAGGCCCGGCTCTCATGCCCTTCCAGAGCATCCTCTTTGACGACGTACCGGCTCCCCCCGATCTCGAGTCGCGGCCACAGCCCGACTGCTTCCCGGACCTGAACCTCGACCAGGTGGTGGCCTCGGTCACGCGGGGCCGCGACGAGTACCGCCTGGCGCCGTTCTTCAACGTGTCGATCCATGACCTCCGGCTGATCGAGTACCGCCACGAGGTCCTGCGAGATCTCGAGGACCGAGCCCTGCTCGAGCGGATCGGCGCGTTCGCGGGCGGGATGCGCGCCATGCGCGCCGCGGTCGCCCAGGCCGACCGGTTGCGCTACCCGCTCCAGAAGCAGCGCTGGCACCTGGAAGCCGCCAGGATCTACTGCGACGCCGTGGCGTCCCTGTCGGGCGACCTCGCCGCGAGCACTGCCGCATCCCGCGGGCTGCAGGCGTTCCGGGCATATCTCGACGGGTATGTGGCGTCCCCCGCGTTCACGAGCCTGCGAGACGACACCGCAGACGTGGCGGGCCGGCTGGCCGACGTCCGCTACTGCCTGCACATACGGGGCGCCCGGATCCGTGTCACCCGGTACGACGACGAACCCGACTACAGCGCCGAGGTGCTGGAAGCCTTCGACAAGTTCAAGCGGGCGGCCCCCAGGGACTACCGGTTCACGTTCTCCGCCGGGGCAGAGATGAACCACGTCGAGGCCGCCGTCCTCGACCGCGTGGCGCGCCTTCACCCGGATGTGTTCACGGCGCTCGCGGGGTACGCGAGGGAGCACCGCGCCTTCGTCGATCCCACGATCCGGAGGTTCGACCGCGAGATCCAGTTCTACATGGCCTGCCGGGAGTACGTGACCCACCTGGCCGGGATGGGCCTCTCGTTCTGCTACCCGCAGGTGAGCGACCGCTCCAAGACCGTGCACGTCCGGGACGCCTTCGACGTGGCGCTGGCGGACCGCCTGGCGCGCGACGGCGGGGCCGTCGTGACCAACGACGCGGATCTCTCCGGCCGGGAGCGGATCCTGGTGGTCTCGGGTCCCAACCAGGGCGGCAAGACCACCTTCGCCCGCATGTTCGGCCAGCTGCACTGGCTGGCCAGCCTGGGCTGGCCGGTGCCCGGCACCGAGGCCCGGCTCTTCCTGTTCGACCGGCTCTACACCCACTTCGAGCGGGAAGAGGACCTGGAGAACCTGAGCGGCCGGTTCGAGAACGACCTGCGCCGGATCCGGGCGATCCTCGACGAGGCGACGCCCGACAGCATCGTGGTGCTGAACGAGAGCTTCAGCGGCACCACCACGGATGACGCGCTCCTCATCGGCCGGAGGGTCATGGAGGAGATCATCCGCCGCGACATGCTCTGCGTCTCGGTCACGTTCCTCGACGAGCTGTCGGCCATGGGCGAAGCGACGGTCAGCATGGTGAGCGGAGTGGACGCGCACGATGCGGCACGGCGCACGTTCAAGGTCGTGCGGCGCCCCGCGGACGGGCGCGCGTATGCCTGGGCGATCGCGGAGAAGTACGGGCTCACCTACCGCGACATCACCGCGAGGCTCGCGCCATGAAGGCGCTGCTGATGCACCGCGACCGGGACTTCGACCCGGACGCCGATCTCCCGCCGAACGCGCAGGACCTGACGCAGGACCTGGAGCTCGACATCCTCCTGGCGGCCATGTCCGGCGGTGATCCGTTCCTGCTCGGCGTGGCACGCTCGGCCGTCCTCGTGGGCGTGCAGGACCCCGGCGTGATCGTCTACCGGCAGCGGATCCTGGCCGACTGCCTGCAGCAGCCCGAGGTGGTCCGGGAGCTGTACGCGATCGCCGAGGAGGCGGTCCTGCGGGAGAAGAAGATCTGGGCGGGCGTGTTCGGCGACCGCTACCCGGAGGGGCTGCTGCACCGCTCGGTGCAGGTCCTGCAGCTGTTCGTGACCCTGCTCCGACGCATCCGGGGCATCGCCGACGAGCGGGCGGGGGCATTCGCGTCGGAGGGGTTCCGCGCCTTCTTCGCCATGATCGAGCACGAGCTCGACGACGCCTACATCGCGTCGATCGAGAACCACCTGCGACGCCTGGAGTTCCGCGACGGCCTCCTGATCAGCGCGGAACTCGGCGCGGGGAACAAGGGCACGCAGTACGTCCTGCGAGGCGCCGTGCGCCGGCGGCAGGGCTGGAAGGACCGCATCCTGCCCGATCGCTCAGGCTTCGTCTACCAGCTCCCCGACCGCGACGAGGCGGGCTTCCGGGCGCTCTCCGAGCTGCGGGATCGCGGCCTCGCCCTGGTCGCCATCGCCCTCTCCCAGTCGACTGACCACATCCTGAGCTTCTTCACGATGCTGCGCACCGAGCTGGGCTTCTACGTGGCCTGCCTCAACCTGCACGACCGGCTCGCCGCGGCGGGCGGGCCGGTGGTCTTTCCCGAAGTGTCGGCGGGGGCCCCGGTACTC
>JAJYGO010000387.1:0-3191 GCA_021785115.1 Chloroflexota bacterium
CAGCCGGCAGCCCCCTCCCGTCATCGAGGCCGGCCGCCAGCGCCGCCGCCGCGTTCGCGGCCGTGCGAGCGCGGTCGCCCTACTTCGACGCCGTGCAGCCGCGTGATCCGCAGATGGTGGGCCAGGCCGCCTGGTGGACCGCGACGCCGGCTGGGCCGGGGACCGGCGGTGCATGGGAGGTCACCGTGAGCGTCGGCTGGGGCGACTGCCCGGCCGGCTGCATCAGCAACCACGTCTGGCGCTGGGCCGTGGCGGCCGACGGCGCCACGACGCTGGAGAGCGAGTCGGGGCCGACGATCCCCCAAGACGTGCAGGCCGGCCTGGCGGCGGCGGCGACCTCGAGCGGCGTGGGCGGCGCGGTGACGGCCGGGCCGGTCTGCCCCGTCGTCCGCCCCGGCGAGTCCGGCTGCGACGACCGTCCGGTGGGCGACGCGGTGCTGGTCGTCAGCGACGCGGGAGGCGCCCAGGTCGCGCGGTTCACCACCGACGGCAGCGGCCTGTTCCGGATCGCCCTCGCGCCGGACAGCTACACGCTCGAGCCGCAGCCGAGGGCGGGCCTGCTCGGCACCGCGAGGCCGGAGCCGTTCACCGTGGCACCGGGGAGGCTGACCCTCCTCCCGGTCAGCTACGACACCGGCATCCGCTGACGGCGGCCTGGTGACGCGGCGTCCGGCCGACCGCGCCCTCGCCCCGGACGGTCCCCGCCCTACTTGATCAGCTGGACCCCGACCGCCTTCGCGTAGCCCTGGCCGCCGCCGAACCCCGCGCCGATCGTCCCGGTGCTGATGATGCTCTCGAACTTCCCCACGATGCACGAGGTCGCGCCGCTGGCCGCGCACACCGCGGAGTTGTTGCCGCTGATGTAGGCGCCGTAGTCGTAGCCCAGCGCGTGGCAGTCCGGGTCGGTGCTGATGCACAGCTGCAGGTGCGCGAAGCTGGGCATCCGGTACCACTGGTTGGAGCCGTTGCCGCCCAGGTCGCCCGGCGGGCAGCCGTAGTTGGGCGAGGTGTTGATCGCCGGCTGGCTGCTGTCGGGGCTGGCGCCGGGGCCCGGGTTGCAGGTCAGGTCGAACTGCGGCACCAGCACGATCTGGCCGTCGTACGCGCGGATCGCGCTCTCGACGTCCGAGGAGTTCACGTTCCCGGTCGAGGTCACGTACTGCCACGACGGCAGCGCGATGGCGGGGTTGGTCGGGTTGGTGATCTGGTTGACCAGCTCGCTGGTGCCGCCGGACGGCGGCGTCCAGTCGATCCACCCCACGTTGCCCGGCCCGCTCGTGCACAGCGGGATGACCGACACCGTGTGGCCGTCCACCGGCCACGGGCTGTGCATGTCCACGACGTTGTTCTGCGACTGGCAGCTGACGATGTCCACCGGGATCGCGATCGGCAGCATCGCGCACGAGCCGCCGGTGTTGGCGGCGCAGGACTCCTGGAGGTAGCCCGCGGCCGCGGTGGCCTGGGTGCTGACGCCGATCGTCGAGATCCCGATCACCTTGGCCAGGTAGGTGGCCACGTCCGCGTGCGCCATGACCAGCACGCCGGCGGCCGGGCCCACGGTGCGGCTCGGGCAGTCGGGCGTCGAGGTGGACGTGGCGGGCAGGCCGCTGCCCACCCGCTGGGCGACCGCGAAGTCGTAGGTGTTGTCGGGGTTGAGGGCCGCGGTGCCGTCCGACTGGAGCGGGATGCCGCAGATGTCGGTGTAGTAGGCGGCCTGGACCGAGACCCCGTTGGCCGCGGCGCTCTGGTTGATCGCGTACTGGACCGTCGCGTCCCACCCCGCCGTGGGCTCGGTGGCCCCGGCGAACCGCTCGGCCATGATCACGGCGCCCGCCTCGGCAGCCGCGTCGGCGCCGTTCTGGGTCATGCGCTGGTGCGCCACGGCGTTGCCGCCGTCGATCACGAGGGCCACCGCGCCGATGATCGCGATGAAGCCCACCACCATCATGACGATGACCTGGCCCTGCGCGCTCTCGCGCCCCGGCCTGTGCATGGCTGCCACCTCAGGGGAAGACCCGCTCGACGGGCATCTGCGACGTCGAGCTCATGGTGATCGGGCCGACGAGCGAGCCGATCAGCGGGGTGATGGGCGCCCACGAGTAGCTGACCTTCACGCTGACGATGCAGCCCACGTGGAACGGCGTGTTGGCGGACGGGAGGGCCGGCGCCGGTCCTGCGGGGCAGGTCAGCGTCGTGCCCGACGGCGCGGCGTAGCTGACGCTCACGCTGGACGGGGACAGGCCGAGGGAGGTCGCGGCGTTGGCGGCGCAGGCCCGGGCGGACCAGGTGGGGGAGCCGCCCGCGCTCGTGTCCTCGACCGGCATGTCCTCGGCGCACTGCGTGTCGGTGACGTCCGGGTACAGCTGGTTCACGGCGGCGACCCGGGCGCCGGCGCGGGCGGCGTTGGCGATGGACGTGTAGGCGTAGACGCCGCGGCCGATGTCGAACACCGCCACCAGGAGGAGGACCACGATCGGGAAGATGAGCGCCAGCTCCACCATGCTCTGGCCGCGCTCGGCGCCGCGGCGGCTCCGTCCGCTCAATTCCCGTTCCAGGTGATCGTGATGCCGGTCGAGCCGCAGGCGCGGTACAGGTACGCGGCGATCGACTGGCCCGTCGTGTTGCCGCCGCCGCTGGGCCACTGGGCCGGCGCCAGCGGGTTGAACACCAGCTGGGTCGTGAAGCCCGCCTGCGCCCACGCCGTCGCGGCGTTCTCGGCCTTGATGTTGTTGAAGTTGGGCACCTCGCACATGGGCGTCGGGGTCGGCGACGCCGGTGCGCTCGCGCTGGCGGACGCGCTCGCGGACGCGCTCGCGGACGGCGAGGCGGTCGCCGACGGCATGGGCGTCACGCTCGCCGTCGGGATGTTCGGGATCATGCCGTTCCGGGTGGGGTAGGAGGCGGACGCGGCGACCGGAAGCGACCCGCCGAACATGCCCCCGATCACCGGCGTGATGAAGCTGAAGCGGCACGGGATGCGGACGAACACCGGCGTCCCGATCGCCGGCACGGCGTTGAGGCCGCCGGAGAACGTGGGGTTCGGGATCGGGCTGGGCAGCACGCAGTTGATCCCGGCCGCCTCGTTCCGGACCAGCGTCTGGTACTGCGCCTGGACCACGGTGTTGGGGTTGACGGTGTTCCAGGCCGTGGGGTTCTCGGCGGCGAAGTTGGCCGCCTCGCGAACCACGTTG
>JAJYGO010000387.1:3201-12027 GCA_021785115.1 Chloroflexota bacterium
AGGAACACGCGGCCGAAGTCCACGCCGAACAGCACCAGCAGCAGCATCACCGGCAGGACGAGCGAGAACTCGACCAGGGACTGGCCGAGCGTTCGCTGGCGCCCGCGCCGCGGGCGCGGCAGGTTTGGTCGCATGGGTGGCCTCAGGCCGGCTCCGGTCATCGGTGGCTGACGGTCGCAAGTCAACCTTACGCAGGCGCTTGCCGGGAGCCCATCCGATCGGCCATGGCCGGGGGTACTTTCGCCACGGGCCGGCTGGCCGGAGCGGCCGAAGATCCAGGACGGGGCGCCCGAAGGCGCCCCGTCGGCCCCGGCAGTGTCGGCTAGTTGCGGACCAGCCCCAGGGAGCCGCAGGTCCGGTGGCGCCGGTGCCGCAGGCGCGGCAGCATGGCTCGCTGCGACGTCTCCCCGGGGACGCCCGACGGGGAACGACGGTGGCAAGTCAACCTTGCGGCGCGGCTTGCGAGCGGCCCATCCGATGGGTCGTGGCCGGGGGTACGTTCGGGCTCGGGCGGTGCGGCGCCGCGACAGGCGCGGCGACACGCGCGGCAACGGGCGCCCCAGCAGGAGTCGCGACGGATTCGAACGGGGCGCCCGAAGGCGCCCCGTTCTCCCCCAGCGGTGTGGGTGCCGTCAGTGGACGAGTTCGATGCCGAGGGCCGAGCCCTTGGGCTGTGGCGTCGTGGTGGTCGGCCCCGGGAAGAACACCTGGCGGAGCACGCCCTCGATGTCCTTCCCCCCGTCGCAGGCGGTGAGCTGCATCCCGGCGAAGCCGACGATGTGGTACCAGGCACCGGCGCCGCTGCCGCCTGCCACATCCCAGATCGGCACGATCACCTGCACGTTGTTGGTGATGTAGTAGCTGCAGTCGGCGCTGTTCTTGTCGCCCGGCAGGCTGCCGATCCGGTCCGCGGGCGCCGGCCCGTGGGACACGGTCGTGCAGCACCCGTAGCTGTTCGCGGGCGGGCCGATCTCCGACTGCAGGAAGGTCTTGGAGGTGTCGCAGCCCGCGTCGATCATGCCGAGGCCGTAGCCGGTGCACTTGCCGGCCGCGCCGAACTTGAGCCACCCGAAGCCGCCGGGCACGTTGAGGCTGCCGGGCGTCAGGTGCACCGGCTGGCAGTCGACAGAGCTGCCCACGTCGCCCGAGCAGAGCGGGAAGGTGTCGTAGGTGGCCTGCGACACCCCGGCGGGGAACACATTGCCTGGCGGGCCGGCGAGGGAGTAGCCGCCCTTCGCCGTCGCGACGGCGCTGGCGGTCCAGTTGGAGATCCCGGCCACCCCGAGGAAGAACGGGTTCCACGTCCGGGAGGAGCCGACCGTCACCCCGACCGTCCCGGCGGGGATCACCCCGCCGGAGATCGTGCCGACGAAGCCGTTCGGGGTGCCGCTGCTGGTCACGTAGACCGGACCGCTCGGGCTGCCGAAGGTGACCGGCGTGCCGCCGTTGGCCTGGATGCTGTTGGCGATCGCGGCCTGCACGTTGGCGTCGGTGCCGTTGATGGTGTCGCCGCCGACCCACTCGGCGATGACCCTGGCGCCGGCTAGGGCCGCGAAGTCGGCGGCGTTCTGGGCGCCGCGACGCTGCGCCAGCGCGTAGCCGCCGTCGATGACGAGGCCGGCGAGCAGGATGACCACCGTCGAGGCCAGGGCGAAGACGACGAGCATCTGGCCCCGCTGGCGGTGTGCCGAAATGGAAGGGCGAGCCATCGCGGCCTCCTAGTTGACGACCATGGTCGAGGACGCGGTCGTGGTGAGGGTGCCGATGAGCTGGCTGATCACCGGCGTGATCGGCGTGAAGGTCTGGTCCACGCGGACCCAGAACACGCTCTTGCTCGCGACCCGGTTCGCCGCGGCGCAGTCGGTGTTCGTCCAGTCGGGTGTCGGCGTCGTCCCGGTGGGCTGGCAGCTGAAGTAGACGTCCTTGACGGCGCCGAAGGGCGCGACCATCCGGTTGGCGGCGACGGTGACCTCGGCCTGGAGGCTGTTCGACGCCCCGGCGACGGTGGCGGGGCAGACGTGAGCGCCGGGGTTCGCCGCCGTGATCGACGCCGAGGCGGCCACGCAGCCGGGGTCGTCGGCGGTGGTCTTGCCGATCCAGGCCGCCTCGGCGGCTCCAACCCTCGCCGCCTCGCGCGCGGCCTGCGACAGCACGCTGTTCAGGTACACGTAGCGGCCCACGTCGATGAGCCCGAACAGGATCAGGAGGAACACCGGCAGGACGAGCGCGAACTCGACCAGGCCCTGCCCCCTCGCCCCGGATCGCGGCTTGGCGTTCATCACGACAGCGGGATGTCGAAGGTCTTGGAGTCGGTGCCGGCGTCGTTCTTGACGGTCAGCGTCACGTGCACCGTCTTGCCCGAGTAGGCGTGGGCGTAGGAGTGCACCGGGGGGGTCGGCGTCCCCGATGCCGACGTGCCGTCGCCGAAGTCCCAGGCCCACGCGGGGTGGCAGGCGGGGTCCGACATGAATCCGCTGGAGGTGCCGTCGAATGTGAACGGCGTGGCCCCCTGGCCGCCGTTGTTGGCGGCCGACCAGTTGGTGATGTTGCCCTTCTTGTCGTAGATGGCGGCCGGGGACACCGTGAAGTCGGCGGTGGGGGTCTTGCAGGTGGTCGTCCCGAGCGTGATCACCTGCACCAGCGAGGTGGTCGACCCGGCGCTGTTGGTCACGGTCAGGGTCACGTTGAACGTGCCGGAGGCGCCGTACGTGTAGTCCTGCGTGACCCCCTCGCGGTACGGATCGAGCGGGTCCGGCGGACTGGCGTTGCTGGCGCCGCCGAAGTTCCACTCGTAGGTGATGTTCTGGCACGGGAAGGGGAGGCTCGTCGCGCCCGAGGCGTCGACGGAGATCAGCAGGGGCTGGTTGACCTTGTCGGGGCTCTGCCAGGTGAAGGTCGGGACGGGCGGCAAGGTGGAGCATGACGCGGGGGGCGTGCCGCCGCCGGCCGCGTACACGGCCACCGCGGCCGTCGCATCGGCGCCGACCTGAAGGCCGCCGGGCCAGAAGGAGCCGATCAGCGGCGTGAAGAACGTGAAGGTCTCGCTGGCGGCGACCGTGACCGTGTTGCCGGCGCCGGTCCCGCCCAGCGCGTTCGAGCACGCGACAGGGGCGCACGTGGCCGTCGCGCTGACCGCGCCCTCGCCCTGCTGCGCCTGCACGTTCGACTCGCGCACGGCGACCGTCGTCAGGGTCGCGTTGTCCACGGTCGGGTTCGCCGCCGCGTAGGCGGCGCCCTCGCGGGCGATGTTGTTCAGCTGGATGTACGTGAAGAACAGCCGGCCGAAGTCGACGGCGATGAGCAGCAGGAGCAGGAAGACGGGCAGGATCAGCACGAACTCGACCATCGACTGGCCGCGTGCGATCGACCTCGCCTGGCGGCGATGCGCCCACCACGCCCGGTGCGCACGCTCGGTGCGTCTGCCCGACTCCTCGGGCGCGGGCATGCGCTGGGGCGGCATGCGATAAGGGACCCGTGCGGGTCGCCGTGAGTCCATTCACACTCCCCCGGCCAACCAAGTGGCTGAAGTGTTTCTGGTTGCCTATGGACCGACAGGGTCGCCCCTGGTCGGTGTGGTGCCCGGTTCGATCACCCGATACTAGGGGAGCCCACCGGGGTTACAACCGTACTAGTACCCACTTATCGGGCGCCTCGGGCAGATGTCGCACGGTTTTCGGTGCCGGGCTGCACCGCGGAGGGGGGCGCTGGGGTCGTGCAGGATGCACCGGCCTGAGGGAAGCCGACTCTGCGTCGCGTCCCGATGGCCTGCGCGGCGTCCGCCTCGTGGTCAGCGACGACCACCTAGGCCCTCAACAAGGACATCAAGCGCCGGACGGCGGTCGTCAGCTTGGTCCGCCTCGTCGGCATGGTGCTCGCCGAGCAGGACGACGAGTGGCAGGACGGGCGGCGCTACTTCGCGCCCGAGACGATGGCCGTCGTCGACGCCGTCGTCGACCACGCGGAGGTGCCGACGCTGCTGATGGCGAGCTGACGGGCGCGGCGCGAGGACGACGCGCTGCTACATCACGCGCTGGGACTTGACCGCCCGGAGCCCCTTCCAGAGCGCGAAAGCCATCCATCGGGAGGGGCACGGGTCGCCAGTTCGACGAATGCCCGAGCCGTTCGAGCCAACGTTGCCGCCCGTCACCGGAAGATGTCGGCTCGCACCGGCAGAGGCGCGCCCAGTCAGGTCTGACAGGTATTCTGAGAGGTCCCAGGACTAACGTACCGATCTCTACATGTAGTGGAGACTCCGACTTGCGAGCTACGAAGCGGTCCCGCGGCCAGAGCCTCGCTGAGTTCGCCCTGGTGGTGCCGGTGCTGCTCGCGATGGTGGGCGGGATCATCCAATTCGGCATGATCTTCTGGGCGCAGAACACCCTTACGCAGGTCGTCCGAGACACGGGACGCTGGGCCGCGACTCAGCAGGGGTGCGCCCTCGGCACAACTGTCCCACAGGTGGACGTCGCGGGAGAAGCCAACAAGGTGGCGGGCAATTCCTCGCTGCTCGGCTATACGACGGGTGAATGGGCACAGCCGACGTCAGCAGGCTCGACCGATGCAAGCGTCAGCTCGTTCACCGGGGAGGGTATCGCGGTCGCCTGGGTGCAGGATTACGACCCAAAGACAGGGGGTTCCTGGACGCACCAGGGATGCCCCCCCAAGAACAACCAGGCCGTATACCACGTGACGATACGGATCAATCACGCTGTCCCCCTCTTCTTCCCGGGCATGCAGTACCTTCCGGCATTCAGCTCGTGTGACGGCACCGCGGCCGTTGGGGGAGTAAGCGGGCCCTGCGCTCTCCTGTCCAGTACCGCTCAGTTCCGGATGGAGCCGGCGCCCAATCCATGAGACACCACGGCGGTAGTGCCAGAAGCGTGGCATCAGGGGCGGACCAACGGGACGGCCAGCACGGTCAGGTCATCGTGCTCTTTGCGTTCTCGCTTGTCGCGCTGTTGCTGGTCGTGGCTCTCGTGCTCGACGTCGCCCGTGCCTACGCCGCACTCCGGTACCAGAGCGGTGTGGCCGACGCCGCCGCGCTGGCCGGCGCACAGGACCTGCAGGATCTCGATGCGAGCGGCAATACAACGATGTCTGTCAGCACCGCGGACTACCCAGTCGCCCAGTGCGATGCTTACAACCTGCTCGTGCGGCAGCTCGCTGCTCCTCCACCTCCGGCCGTCCCGGCCACACTAGATTGCACCAGCGCCACCGTTCTCAATGGCTTCGGTTGGTCGGCCACTACGACCACGTACACGGCCGTTGTCGGCAGCTACACCGTGCAGATCACGACACCGTATCCTCCGGCGTCGAACGGAGACCGGGCCGTGAAGGTCGGGATCAGACAGACCAACTTCGGGCTCACCTTCGGCAACGCGGTCTGCCTCTTGCCGGGCAGCGGATGCGTCTCCGGAGCGCCGTCGTGGAGTCCGGCGGTCGCGTCCGTGGCCGGCGGCGGGTTCGGGGGGCAGTACGCGGTGGTGACGCTGCGGGGCAGCCACTGGCTCAAGAAGCAGGACGCGAACTACGACGACATTACACTGACCGGCGGTTCGACCTTGAATGTCGTCCAGGGCGACGTCGGGACGAATACGGATCTGGTCACGAACGGGTGTGGGACGAGCTCGGCCTCAGCGCTCATCTTGGCGTCTGGGGCCAAGCTGGACCATTACGATGACATCTCCGTCACCTGGTGCAACCCTGTTCCCAAGGACCACGTGATCCAATTCCCAGTCCCCGACCCGGACTACTGGGCGACCGCATCGTCAGCGCTCAGCTCGACGCCCCCCACGTACAGTACGGCTAGTGCGGCGCAAGATGCTGGCTGCGCAAATGTCGGTGGCTCGGCCTCACCGGGTCTGACGCTGACGGACATAGGCAAGACATACAGCCCGGCGAACTGGCCTGGTCTCACAAAGGCTGGGGATCTCTCCACCACGAATACCGTCTGCTACAAACCCGGCATCTACACCTTCGATATCCACAACACCTCGAATACGACAGTAGTGTTGCTAGAACCCGGGATGTACTGGTTCAACGCCGGATTGACGATGTACGGGCCGATGATTGGTGGCTACGCCGCCGATCAACCGGGCGTAACACTGGTGTTCCCAGAGGGATCGCAGTGCACCGCCACCGGTGGATCCGCTGCCTGCAACTTCGCTGGCAACAACTCTCCCTTGGTTGCGCTGAACATGGGCTCGTGCACACCGAGCTCGGTGGCCTCTTCCCCGCTCTGCGCCGAAACCTCTGGCGCCACGCCGGCGCCATCGTGGGACGCGACAACCAGCACATGGACCGGATCACCTGTCGCGCAGGTGTCGTTCGCGGGGCCGCACGGCTCGACCATCACGGTGCCGGAGACGCTCATCGTCACTCACGATCCGGGCTGTTACGTGCAAGCAGATGCCACCGAGCCCACCAGTTGCTCCGACACGAGCAATAACGTCCTGAACATCCCGGGGGGCGGTTCCCTGTATGTGGCTGGCGTGCAGTACGCACCCTCCGACAACGTGCACATTTCCGGCGGATCGGGGAGCAATGGAACCGTCGGGCAGATCATCGCGTGGACGGTGACGTACAACGGATCAGCCACCGTGAACGAGTTCTACCCCGGCAGCATCGGCAACATGGTCCTGCGTCTCGACACTGTCTGCTCTCCAGGGGCGGCGTGCCCGTAGCGCTCTGCTATGCACAGGGCGTCCGAGACGACGTCGAACACGCGCGAACCCTGACTTCGTACCCATCCGAGGCAGTACCGACGGGTAATGGCGCGACACCGCTCCTCCATCATGCTCGCCTCATGACAAGGCGAATCGCCGCACTCCTGCTCTGGTTCTACGTCATCCTGGTGGCGTGGAACATCGTCGCTTTCATGACGGGGCAGAGCGTTCTGCTGGGGCCGGTCGTGGCCACGGCCGTGACGGCCGTGATCGCGGGCGACCCGATGCACAAGATCTGGACGCCCCGGCGTAGCTGACCCGTTCGGGCTCAGCCCTCCTCCGCGGCCTCGGCCGGGAGGGAGATGACGAAGGCGGCACCGCGGCCGGGCTCGGGCTCGGCCAGCTCCAGCTCGCCGCCCATCGCCCGGCACAGCTCGCGGGAGACGTAGAGGCCCAGGCCGCTGCCCTCGCCGGTGGGCCGCTCGGCGCCGCGCTCGAAGCGCCCGAACAGGCGCGTCCGGTCGGCCTCGTCCACGCCCGGCCCGCGGTCCGCGATCGTGATCGTGAGCTCGCCGCCGGCCGGGTTCGCCACCACGCTCGCCTCGACGGGCCCGCGCCCCCCGTACCGCACGGCGTTGTCGAGCAGGGCCCACAGCACCTGGTCCAGCTGGTCGGGGTCGCCCAGGGCGAGCCAGCCCGCCGCCCGGTCGTCGAGGGCGAACGGCACGCCGTCGGCGCCCAGCGCCTCCCAGGTGCGCCGCACGCGCGGCGCGGGCGCGAACACCTCGAGCCTCGGCCGCAGGGCGCCCGACTCGATGCGGCTCACGGTGAGCAGCTGGCGCACCATGCGCGACAGGCGGTCGGCCTGCTCGGTGATGATCGAGAGGCGGCGGTCGGGCGACTCGGCCGCCAGCTGCTGCGCGTAGCCGCGGATGCTGGCGAGGGGCGTCTGGAGGTTGTGCGACACGCCCCGCAGGAAGTCGTCCTTGGCCTCGTCGAGGTCGCGCAGCTGGCGGTTCTGCCGCTCCACGCGCGCGTACAGCTGGGCGTTGCGGACGGCGGCCGCCACCTCGACCGCGAACAGCTCGAACAGGTCCTGGTCCGCGCGCTCCCAGGGCCGGGTCGCCGGCAGGTGGCCGATCGCGATCCCCTGCGCCTCGCCGTTGGCGACCAGGACGGCCCGGACGGGGATGGGCTCGCCCGGGACGGGCTCCTCGTAGGGGATCTCGCGGGGGTCGATCAGCAGGACCCGGCAGTCGATCATCCCGAACGCCTCGCGCGCCGCCTCGGCGGCTCGGGCGGCGAGGTGCTCGGGCGCCTCGCCGACGGTGGCGCTCTCCACGATGTCGAGCACGCGCCGGAGCTCGCGGGTGCGGCGCGCCAGGTCGCGCGCGAGGCGGCCGTGGCTCTCGGCCAGGCGGCTCAGCTCGTCGTCGCCGGGGAGCTCGGGGCTGGCGGGCTCCTCGCCGGCGGCGGCGCGCTCGACCGAGTCGGCGATCGCGCGCAGGGGCGACGACAGCTCCGCGGCGAGGATGAGCGCGAGCAGCAGCGCGAACGCCACGCCCACTGCCATCGCGAGCAGCAGGACGCGGGCCATGGTGGCGCCCGGGTCGGCGGTGTCCACGAACACCAGCGTCACGGCCCCGAAGCCGAGCACGGGCAGGATGCCCGCGGCGATCAGGGAGGCGGTCAGCCGGACCCGGTAGGGGACCCGCCCGGCCCGGTACCGGGGCGGCGACGGGTCGGGGCGGCGCGGGACGGTCACGCGGGCTCGGCGCCGACGGCGCCCACCAGCCGGTAGCCGATGCCGCGCACGGTGAGCAGGTGGACGGGCTTGTTGGGGTCGGCCTCCACCTTCTGGCGGAGGCGCCGCATCGTGACCCAGACGTAGCTCGGGTCGGCGTCGTCGGTGTCGGCCCAGCCGCGCGCGAGGAGCGTCTCGGTGGTCACCGTCTGGCCCAGGTTGGCCGCCAGCGCGTACAGCAGGCGCGACTCGGTGGGCGTGAGCTGGACCGGCTCGCCGGCGACGATCGCCTCGCGGCGGTGCAGCTCGAGGGCCAGGTTGGGCCCGAGCACCAGGCGCTGGCGGGGGACGCGGTCGCCCATGCGGCGCAGGACGCGCGTGATCCGGGCCCGCAGCTCCGGGTAGTGGTACGGCTTG
>JAJYGO010000155.1 GCA_021785115.1 Chloroflexota bacterium
TTCCGATCTCGGCGGTGGTTGAGCTGGTCGGCGGCGGTTCGGGCAGGCAGCGACCCCCAGGGCCCGCGGGCGGCTGCGGCCGAGGAGCCCGGCGACGCCCCCGGTGCCCGAGTCGGCTGCGGCCGAGGAGCCCGGCGAGCCGCCAGGGCTGACGGCCGGTCCAGCTCCGCGTGTGGCCGCGCAGCGGCTGGGCGAGAGGGCGACCCCGACCATGGCGAGAGGCGAGCCCGGTCGGCGGCAGATCCTGCAGGATGTGCACCCCCGGAGCCGTATGTCGGCTCATGCGATCTGGGCCGGCTGTGCGGTGCCCGCCGGTGGCGTCAAGGGCATCCACGGGCGCGTCGGACTCGCCCGGATCGTGCGTGATTCGCGATCAGCCCACCGGTCCGACCGTCGAATGGCGGCACCTGCATCCGCCTGAGCGCCGCCGCGCCGCACCAGACCAAACCTACGGCTCGTCCGGCGCACCTTCGGCAGGAAAGTGCGATCTGGTGAACCGCCGCTGCCATGGGCGCCCGACCGGGCGCTCGACCGGGCGCGGGCGTTGCCACCGAGCGGCCGAGGGCGTTGCCGCTCAAGCGGGCCGTTATCGCCGAACCGCCGCGGCCATGGGCGCCCGACCGGGCGCGGGCGTTGAGGCGTTGCCACCGAGCGGCCGAGGGCGTTGCCGCTCAAGCGGGCCGTTATCGCCGAACCGCCGCTGCCATGGGCGCCCGACCGGGCGCGGGCGTTGCCACCGAGCGGCCGAGGGCGTTGCCGCTCAAGCGGGCCGTCGTCGCCCAACCGCCGAGGACGCTGCCTCCCCAGCCGCCGTGGCCGCCGCCGACCGGGCCGGCGCGAGCAGCCAGCCGTCGCTGGCCCGTCCCCCGGGCTCCGCGGCGCGTCCCGTGCCCCCTGCGTCGCGTGCGGCGATACGAGTCCCGCCGGGTATACTGCTCCGCGCATCCCAGGTCCGCGCGGACGTTCAGACGCGCCGGGGCGCGCTCCCGCCTCCGCCCAGTCGCCAGCAACAGGCAGGTCCCACCACGAGCATGCTCGACGCGTTCTTCGGTCTCTTCTCCCGGGATATCGGGATCGATCTCGGCACGGCCAACACCCTGGTGCATGTCCGCGACCGGGGGATCGTGATCAGCGAGCCGAGCGTCGTGGCGCTCGACACCAAGACCAAGAAGGTGCTCGCCATCGGCGCCGAAGCCAAGCGGATGGTCGGCCGGACCCCGGCGAACATCGTCGCGGTGCGACCACTGCGCGACGGCGTGATCAGCGACTTTGACGTCACCGAGCAGATGATCAAGCACTTCGTGAACAAGGTGCACGATCGCGTCGGGCTGATCCCGCGGCCGCGCATGCTGCTGGGCGTGCCCTCGGGCGTGACCGAGGTGGAAAAGCGCGCCGTCCGCGACGCCGCGCTCAACGCCGGCGCGCGCTGGGCCCGCCTGATCGAGGAGCCGATGGCCGCGGCGATCGGCGCCGGGCTGCCCGTCAGCGAGCCGTCCGGCAGCATGATCGTGGACATCGGGGGCGGCACCACCGAGGTCGCCGTCATCAGCCTGGGCGGGATCGTGGTGAGCCGCAGCATCCGCATCGGCGGCGACGAGATGGACATGGACATCGTCGGGTTCGGTCGCCGCGAGTACAACCTGCTCGTCGGCGAGCGGACGGCCGAGGACATCAAGATCGCGATCGGCTCGGCCTATACGGGCGACTGGGACGAGTTGCGCGTCACCCTCCGGGGCCGCGACCTCCTCACCGGGCTCCCGCGCTCGGTCGAGGTCGGGGCGGACCAGATCCGGGAGGCGATCGAGCCGTCCGTCCAGCAGATCGTCGACATCGTGAAGGACACCATCGAGGAGACGCCCCCGGAGCTCGTGGCGGACATCATGGACCAGGGGATCGTGCTGGCGGGCGGCGGTGCCCTGCTGCAGGGCCTGGACCGGCGGATCGCCGAGGCGACCCAGATGCCGGTCCACGTCGCCGACGATCCGCTGACCTGCGTGGCTCGCGGAACCGGCAAGGCGCTCGAGGAGCTCGAGAGCATGGAGCGTTCGCTCGTCGCCGACACGTACTCGCGCCCGCCGCGCTGAGTCGCCAGCCATGTTCGCGACGCGGGCCAGCCGCCGGCGCGGGATCCTGTTCGCCGTGCTCATGGCGGCCGGGCTGTTCCTCCTGGCCTTGAGCGGGACCGGCCCCATGCGCGGGCTCCAGGTGGCAGTGGGCGATCTGCTGACGCCGGTGGAGGCCGCCCTCTCGGGCGCGACGCGCGCCATGGGATCCGTGGTCGGCGCGCTGAGCGAGATCGACCAGCTGCAGGCGCAGAACCGCGCACTCGAGCAGCAGAACCAGCAGCTCGCGGTGGAGAACCGCCAGCTGCAGGAGATCAAGATCCAGAACGAGCAGCTCAGCGCCCTGCTCGGCGTGCAGGGATCGCTCGACTACAGCACCGTCGCCGCGACCGTGGTCAGCCGCGAGGTGTCGCAGTACACGCGGGTCATCACCATCGACGCCGGCACGGACCGGGGCATCGCGCTCAACGACGTGGTGGTGGCGGACGGCGGCGCGCTGGTCGGATCGGTCTGGGAGGTGGGTGCCAACTTCAGCCGCATCCTGCTGATCAGCGACACGCGCTCCACCGTGATCGGCCTGATCGAGTCGAGCCGCGCCACCGGCGAGGTGATCGGCCAGCTGGGCGGCGCGCTCGTGATGCAGGACATCCCTGCCACCGAGCGGGTGAACCTCAACGACACGGTGGTGACGGCAGGGATCGACCTCGGTGACGGCATCAAGTCGCCGTTCCCCAAGGGACTCCTGATCGGCAGCATCGTGGACGTCCAGCGGGACCCGAACGCGGTCGTGCAGACGGCCTTCATCAACCCCGCCGCGAACCTGGACAAGCTCGAGTACGTGCTGGTGATCACGGACTACCACGGCGGCCTGCCGCCCGTGCCGTCGGGGTCGGCCGCCCCCGGCGCGTCGGCGGCGCCGGGTTCCTCGGTCCAGTCGCTGCCCCTTCCGCAGCCGTCGCTCGCGCCGGCCCCCTAGATCCCCTCGCGCGGCGCCGGTCACCGCGGCGTGCTGCAGGCGGCCTCGATCCGTGGCTGATCGTCCGAGCCCCCGCCGGTCGGCTCAGACCCGGCGGCCCAGCATCTCCACCCGGAGCCCGGCCGCCCGGACCGCCGTCGCGTCGACCACGTTGCGCGTGTCGTAGACCAGGTCGCCGGCCATGACCCGGCGCACCGCGGGCCAGGCGATCTCGCGGAACGCCCCCCACTCGGTCGCCACCAGGACGGCATGCGCGTCCCGTGCCGCCTCCACCGCATCCGGCGCCGTCTCGAGCCACGGATCCGCGCGGCACGCCGTCTCCATCGCCTGCGGGTCGTACCCGACCACGGACGCACCACGCTCGCGCAGCTCCCGCGCGAGGGCGAGCGCCGGGGATTCGCGGACGTCGTCGGTGCCGGCCTTGAAGGCGAGCCCCAGCAGGGCGATCCGGGCGCCCGTGATCGGCCGGCCCAGGAGCGACGCCAGTCGCGTCACCACGGCCTGCTGGTGCGATACGTTCGACCTGCTGACCGCGTCGATCAGCGGGGTGGGCACGCCCAGCCGGGCGCTCAGCTGCGGCAGCGCCAGGGCCTGCTCGGGCAGGCACGATCCGCCGATCCCGGGCCCCGCGGTCAGGAAGGCGCGACCGATCCGGTCGTCCATCCCCACGCCCGTCGCGACGAGATCGACGTCCGCGCCCACCGCGTCGCAGACCCGCGCCAGCTCGTTGGCGAACGCGATCTTGCCTGCCAGGAAGACGTTCGACGCCAGCTTGATCAGGGCCACCGACCGCGCGTCGGCCACCAGCGTCGGGGCGTTGAGCGGCGCATACAGGTCCGCCACGGCACGCGCGACCTCGCGATCGTCCGGGTGGAGCCACCCGGTGACCACGCGGCTGGGGACGTCGAAGTCGCGCAGCCCGGCTCCCTCCCGCATGAACTCGGGATTGGTCACGACGGTGGCGCAGGGGCCAAGTGCCCGCCGCTCCTCGACCAGGCGGGCCAGGCGGTCCGGGCCCTCCACGGGGAGGGTGGAGCGCACCACGACGACGTGTTCCGGCGGCGCTGCTTCCAGCAGCAGTCGCACCGCGGCCTCGACCTGCCCGGTGGAGAGCGGACCCTCCGGGCCCGTCGGCGTCCCGACGCACACGATGGAGTAGGCGGAGCCGGCCGGGGGCACCCGCTCCGTGGTGAACGTCAGTCGTCCCGCGGCGGACTCGGCGCGGATCGCCTCGTCGAGGCCCGGTTCGAAGATCGGCGCCCGGCCGTCGGCGAGGATGGCGATGCGGGCCGCATCGATGTCGGCGACGGTGACGCGGTGGCCGAGGCGCGCGAAGCCGACGGCGGTGACCAGTCCCACCGGCCCCGCGCCGACGAGGAAGAGATGCACGGGCGACTCCTGCCGCGATCGATGACCCGGCGATGGTACCGGGCCGGGATCTACAGCATCGAGCGGATCTGCCCCCCGTCCACGGGGACCAGGGTGCCCGTCACGTAGCTCGCCCGGCTGGAGGCCAGGAACGCGACCACCGCGCCCAGCTCGGAGGGATCGCCGTAGCGACCGAGCGGGATCGTGCGCAGCTGCTCGGCACGCACCTCGTCCTCGCTCCGGCCGGTGCGTGCCGCCGTGTCCCCGTCCAGCTGCCGGATCCGCTCGGTGTTGAGGCGCCCGGGCGCCACGGCGTTGACCAGGATCCCGTCGGGTGCGAGCTCGATGGAGAGGGTCTTCATCAGCCCCTGCACCGCCGAGCGGAGCGAGTTGCTGGTGATCAGGTTCGCCACGGGCTGCTTGACGCTGCCGCTCTCGATGAAGACGATCCTGCCCCCGCCCGAGCCGCGGACGCGCTCGTCACGCAGGTAGGGCACCGCGGAGCGGACCAGGCGCACGGCGGACAGGAAGGTGAGGTCCACCGCCTGGCGCCACTGCTCCTCTGCGAGCGACTCGAACGGTCCCGGGGGCGGGCCGCCCGCGTTCACGACCAGCACATCGAGGCGGCCGAAGCGGGCCACGGTCGCCGCCACGAGACGCTGCGCGGTCTCCGGCAGGGAGACATCGCCTGCGACCCACGCCACCCGCTCGCGCGCCGGTCGCCGTTCCCGCCCGCCGCCCAGCCATATGTCGGCATCGTCGGCGGTGACGGGATCCAGGCGTGCCCCTCCGGAGGGTGCCTGGTCGGCGTCGGTGGCCAGTGCCACCGCGGCCGCCGCGAGCGCTGCCTCATCCCGGGACGAGAGCATCACCGATGCGCCCTCCCGGAGCAGTTCCAGCGCCGAGGCCCTGCCCAGGCCGCGACTGGCACCGATGACCAGCGCGACGCGCCCGTCGAGACCGAGATCCATCGTCCGCCTCCATGCGCAACTCGCCGCCCATCGTGCCACGACGACGGCCGGCCGGCGCGGCACGCGCCGGTTCGGTCCACCGGCGCGCGGCGCCGCGCCGGTGGACCGCGTCAGTCACCGGCTCGCGCGGGGCAGTGCGCCGCGCCGGGGATCCGGGCCGCCGGTTGGCCCCGGGCAGTGCACCGTCCCGGGCGCCGATGGTGCCATGCGCGGCGGGACCATCGCGCGATGGCCCATCGCGCTCACCGGGCGCAGCCTGCACCCGTGACCGCCGGCAGTCCACGCGGGCCACCGGCACGTGCATCCGCCTGGAGCCGAGCATGCATCGTCGACCGTCCGCCGCTTTCGCGCTCGCCCTCGCGCTGGCCGGCGCCGTCCTCGGGCCCATCGGGGCCCCGGGTCTTGCCGGGCCCGTGCGCGCCGCCACGCCCCCGAAGGTCGTCGTGGTCGTCGGGCCCACCCACTCCCTCACCTCCAGCAACCTGCAGTGGGGCGAGGCCATCGCGCAGGACGCCGCGTCGCACGGCGCGCAGGTCATCCGCGTCTTCTACCCGGATGCCACGTGGTCGGCGGTTGCCGCCGCCGCGGCGGGAGCGAACCTGCTCATCTACCTGGGCCACGGCAACGGCTATCCCTCGCCGTACACCAGCAGCCTGATGCCCGACCGGCAGGACGGGATGGGGCTGGACCCGGTCGCCGGCGCCGCCGAGGACCAGGTGCAGTACTACGGTGAGCAGTACATGGCGACGCTGCACCTCGCCCCGGACGCCCTGGTGATCCTGAACCACCTCTGCTACGCCAGCGGCAACAGCGAGCCGGGGCTCCCCCAGCCCACCCAGGCGGTGGCGATCCAGCGGGTCGACAACTTCGCGGCCGGGTTCATCGCCGGGGGTGCCGCGGCCGTGATGGCCCTCGGCACGCAGGACGCCGGCGGCATCGTGGATGCGCTGTACGGGCCGTCCCAGACGCTCGACCAGCTGTTCATGGCGACCGGCGGGATCGGCGTGGCGCAGTTCACCGTCCCCTCCGTCCGCACGCCGGGCGCGCGGCTCCACCTCGACCCGGACAGCGCCACCTCGGGTTTCTACCGGTCGCTTGCCGGGAACCTCGATCTCGCCTCGTCGGCCGTCCTCTCGGGCGGATCGGCGGCCGCCGCGCCCGTGACGGGCGCCGCGCCGGGTGCCGTCCCGACGCCCGCGCCGTCCCCGACGACGGTCGCGCCGGCGGTCCTGGCCCCGATCGTCGCACCGACACCCACCCCGCAGCTCGCCGCGCTCAGTGCCCCCTCGGTCTTCACTCCCAACGGCGACGGCATCTCCGACGTGCTCCCGGTCACCTACGCCATGTCGGCGCCGGGCACCCTCGAGGTCTCGGTCGTCACTGTGCCCGGCACGGGCAACCCGCTCGGGGCGGGGGCCGTGGTCCGGCACCTGGTGCTGGCGGCGATGCCCTCCGCGGGTCGCTTCACCTGGGACGGCACCGCGGACAACGGCTCCCCGGTCCCCGACGGCGACTACGACCTCACCGTCGCCCCGATCGGCCCCACCGGGACTTCCGGCCCCGCGATGACGGTCCGGACCCGCGTCCTGACGGCGATCAAGTCGCCCGCCGCGAGCCCGTCCGTCTTCTACCCGCTCGACGGGGACGGCGTCGCCGACGTCACCGCGCTCTCGTTCACGCTCACCCAGCCGGCGACCGTCACCTGGACGGTGACGAACACGGCAGGCCGGGTCGTCCGCACGCTCTGGCCGGCCAGGCCGGTCCAGCCGGGCACGTGGACCGAGCCGTGGGATGGGACGGCCGGACCGGCCGGCACCAGGCTGCCCGCCGGCGAGTACCGTTCCGTGATCGCCGCGACCACGGCCGCGGGGACGATCGTGATGCGCGCCGCCGTCTGGCTGGCGCCGTTCCGCGTGACGGCCTCGCCGTCCAGTGGCGTCCCGGGCCAGACGGTGGGTGTCAACATCGCCGCCGCCGAGCCGCTGCGCGCGGCGCCCCGGGTCGTGGTGCGGCAGCCGGGCCTCGCCGCGTACGTCGTCGCCACCCGCGCCACCGGCGGTCTCGGCTACCGGGCCGTCTTCCGGCTCCGGGCCGGCACCCCGGGCACAGTGACCGTGCAGGTGCTGGGCGTCGACCGGGCCGGCAACGTGCTCTCCTCCGTGACGCGGGTCGGGCTGCGCTGAGGGCCGCCCGGGCCGCGTATCACCGGCTGTGCTGAGCGCCCGGACGACCGGGCGGGATGAGGGACCGGTACACTCCACCCGATGAGCTCTCCCGCGCCGGCCGCCGCGTACGACGACACGTGGGTGGTGCTGCCCACCTACAACGAGGCGGAGAACCTGCCCGGGATCGCGTCGGCCATCCTGGAGCGGCTGCCGGGGGCCACCCTCCTGGTCGTCGACGACGCGTCACCCGACGGCACGGGCGCGCTCGCCGACACCATGGCCGCCGAGAACCCGCACGTCCGGGTCCTCCACCGGCCCGGCAAGCAGGGGCTGGGGCGCGCGTACATCGACGGGTTCCGCGTCGCGCTCGACGGCGGGGCCGGGCGCATCGTGCAGATGGACGCCGACTGGTCGCACGACCCGGCGTCCCTGCCCGCGCTGGTGGCTCCGCTGCAGAACGGCGCGAGCCTGGTGATCGGCTCCCGGTACGTGCGCGGGGGCGGCACCGTGGACTGGGGGCTCGGCCGCCGGGTCATCTCCAGGGGCGGCTCGACGTTCGCGCGCCTGGTGCTCGGCCTGCCGGCGCACGACCTGACCGGGGGGTTCAAGGCATGGCGACGCGAGACGCTGGCGTCCATTCCCTGGGAGCGGGTGCACGCCGGGGGCTACGTCTTCCAGATCGAGATGACCCACCTGGCCCACCGGGCCGGGGCCCGGGTGGTCGAGATCCCGATCGTCTTCCGGGACCGGCGCGCGGGCACGAGCAAGATGTCGCGGCGGATCGTGGTCGAGGCCCTGCTGGTGGTGGTCACGCTCCGGTGGGAGGCGCTGCGGGGTCGCCGGCTCCGCCGACCGTGGACCGGCCCACGGGCCCGCTGATGCGCGAACTTGCCGGGATCGACGCGCGGCCCCCCGAGCGTCCCTCGCCGGCGCGGATCGTGATCGACCTGCGCCCCCTCCAGGAGCCGGAGCGGACGCCGATCACGGCCGCATACCTGCACCGCCTGCTGGAGGCATTTGCCGCCGACCCGCTCCCCGGCGAGTCGTTCGTGCCGGTGCTCCGGGCGATGCGCCCGGACCCGACCCGCGACCTGGAGGAGCGGGGCCTGCCGATCGCCGGTCGCCGGCACGTCCTCCCGACGACGCGCTTCCTCCGCTCGGCCGGGCTCACCGTCGACGCGTTCCAGCTGCGCGGCGCCGAGTTCGGCGCGTCTCGCGGCGCCGGCACTCCCGGCAGCCCGGGAGCCGTCTACCACACGGCCGGCGGGGCCGTCCCGCTCGGCTCCGAGCTGCCGGTGGTCGCGACGCTCCTCGACCTGGCTCCCTGGGAGCTCCCGTCGATCTACGCGGCGAGCCCCGCCGCGCGCTTCGGCCACCGGCTGCGGGCACGGATCCTGCGGGACGCCACCCGCCTGATCGTCACCTCGCAGGCCACCGCCGACTCGGCCCGGCGCCTGGTCCACGTCCGGCCGGAGCGGATCGCCGTCGTCCCGCTGGCCGCCGGCCCGGCGTTCGTTCCCGACGCGGGGCGAGCGGACCGCGTGGCGGCGCTGCGGGCGCGCCTGGGTCTGCCGCCGCGGTACCTGGTCTTCGCCGGCCGATATGACGCGCGCAAGGATCTCGGCACCCTCTTCCGCGCGCTGGCCGCGCTGCGCGAGGAGCATCCCGAGCTCGCCGCCAGGCGTCGGCGGACGACGGCCGCGGAGGCCCCCGCGACCCCCTCGGCCGAGGTGCCGCGCGAGCATGTGCCGTGGCCCCCCGTGGTGGTCCTGGCCGGGGCTCAGGGCGCCGACGAGGGCGACGCGCCTGCGCTCGCACGGGCGGCGGCGCGGCACGGGGTTCGCGACCTGGTGCTGCTGGTGCCGCTGCTCGACGCGGACGACCTCGCCACGCTCGAGGCCGGCGCGCAGGCCACCGTCTTCCCGGCCATCAGCGAGGGGACGGGACTTGCGGCGCTGGAGTCGCTCGGGGTGGGGATCCCGGTGGTCGCGTCCCGCGTCGGGCCGCTGCCGGAGCTGGTCGGCCCTGCCGGGATCATCGTCGAGCCCCGGGACCCGGCACGCCTTGCGGCTGCCCTGCGAGCGGCGTGGTCGGGGCACATCCACGACCAGTTGCGGCGGGTTGCGCGCCAGCGGTCGCTCTCAGGGCGGCGGACCTGGGCGGACGTGGCGCGCGAGACGCGCGAGGTCTACGCGGCGGCACTCGGCCGCACCTGACCAGCCGGCCGGCCTCGCCGCCTGGGGGTCAGACCGGGGTCGACTTCGAGCCCGGCGCCGTCCGAGGCGGGACCGTCAGCGTCACGGTCGTGCCGACCGGCACCACCTGGATCGCGATCTGCCCGCGCACCAGCGGGATCGGCGCGCCCGCGTCCGACCCCGCGGCCTGCGTGAGCAGCAGCGGCGCCGTGTCGGAGGCCTTGCTCCAGCGTGCCTCGACGGCGACGCCGTCCCGCAGCACCAGCGCCTGTCCGGTCCCCGTGTACCCCAGCTCGAGCCGCCCCTTGGCCTGGTTGGTGGGCTGGCCGGGCGCGTTCAGCAGCGGGCCCACCTGCACGTAGATCACGATCACGTCGTAGGGGGCCACGCGCGCTCCCGTACCGGCGTCGATCTGCGGCGCGCCGTCCACCGAGCGCAGGTAGCGGTCGGTGGACCGGTCATAGGCGTAGGAGATGACTCCGGCGGGGTACGGCACCACCAGCGATCCCCCCGTGGGGCGCGCGGACAGCGGCGCCGGGTCGACGAAGGTCCAGGCGGGCGACGGCGCGGGCGGCACGCCCAGCCTGGCGGCCAGGTCGTCGAGCTGCCGCGAGCTCGAGTAGACGTTGTGGGGCGCCACCCGGGTGGTGATGCGGGGCATGTAGGCGGCCCAGCGGAACTCGTCGGCATTCCAGATGGTGGTCCCGTTCATCGCGTCCAGCGCCGCGAGTGCATTCGGCGCCCCGCCGACGTGGGCGTAGAGCGGATTCCACTCCGCGGCCCATCCCACGAAATACAGGCGGCTGCTGCGGATCGGCCCGATGGCGGGGGCGACGCCGGACTGGTACAGCGCCATGTAGCGGGGGATCCCGCCCTCGGCAGGGGCCTGGAAGAGGATGTCCGCGTCGGCCAGCCCCGACTGGGGCCGCGCCGCCGGTGCGTCGTCGATCATCACCGCGACCACCGGTCGCTCGGCGGCGGCGGGGCTCTCCAGCACGCCGTCGGTGGGAGCCGGGACCAGCGGGACCGGGGTGGGCGAGGGCGAGACCGACGGGGCCGCCGCCGCCGCCTCCGGCAGCTCGCCGGCGATCCCGCCGGCCGATGCCGCCGGGCTCGCCGGCTCCGGCGTCGAGGTCCCCACCGGCGTGCCGGAACAGCTGGCCAGGAGCAGGGCGGCCACGATGGTGACCGCGATCCACGCCACGGCGGTGGCCCGGCCGGTCGGGGAGGCGAGTCTCCGCCGCGCGCCGCGGACGAGCCGGCGGCGCGTGACGACGCGTCGACGGCGGGACGGGCGGGTCTCGGGCAGTCGGGTCGACGCCACCATCGCGGCGGATCGTACCAACCGGCGCCGTGCGCTGCCGAGGCGCAGAATCGACCCGGAGGTGCAGGCCATGACCGAGACAGGGGGATCCGGAGCAGAGGCCGGCCACGGGCTGGCCCCGTCGATCGAGGCGGACCGGATCGACTTCGCCCTTGGCGCCGTGGGAATGGCGCGGGCGCACGAGCTGGAGATCGCGCAGGCGGGGGTGGGGCTCGCGCTTGCCGACGAGGCCACGCTGCGGCAGTCCAGTGCCCGGGTCCTGCTGGCCAGGGAGTCCGTCAGGCTCGAGCTGTCGGCCGCGGCGAGCGTGGTGGCCAACCACGTGGACGTCGGACCGAGGACTGCGGTGGCCGTCCTGGTCGCGCGCAGCGTGGAGGGCGACGTGCGTCCCCTGCTGGACTGGCGGGGCGCCGTCGCATTCGGCGCGGCGTTCGGCCTGGTGGCGGCGCTCTTCGGCGGGCGACGTCGCGCCCGCGACTGATCAGTCGGTCAGGGCCGTCCGGCCGCGTCCGGCGACGTCCCGATCGGCGCCGAGACGGTCTCCGGCGCGCGGTCGGTCTCCGCCGCGCCACCCGGCTGCGTGCCGCGCGCCTCCGACGCGCATCTCGCGCAGAGCCCGTAGAAGTCGAGGACGTGCGAGCTGACCTGGAACCCGGCGAGATCCGGGGCGTCCGAGACCAGGCACGGGCGGATCGGCTGCAGGAGCCCGCACCGCAGGCAGATGGCGTGCTCGTGGTGGCCCGTGCCGCAGAACCCGTACGCGACCGCCCCGGACGCGAGCGTCGCGCGCTTGATCCGCCCGGCCGCGTCCAGGCGCTCGAGCGTCCGGTAGACCGTCGCCAGGCTGGTGGCGGGCGCCTGCTCGCGCGCATCGTGCAGGAGCTGCTCGGGCGTCTCGAGCCGTCCCGAGGCGATCATCGCGTCC
>JAJYGO010000184.1 GCA_021785115.1 Chloroflexota bacterium
GTGCTGCTCGCACCGTTCATGAAGTTCGCCCACGCCGTGTACCGGCCCGTGGCGCTCTTCTTCTACGCGATCGCGGGGGAGCGGGCGAGCGGGTCATGAAGGACCGCCCGACGCGGATCGCGAGGTGGCGGACGGCCTGCGACTCCCGGGCCGTTCGCCTCTCCGACATCTCACTGCTGCGTGACACGCTTCCCGCGAGGTGCTGCCGCACGTGCGAAGCCTGCTCGTGAACATCCCTGCGCTCCGGCCCGCACTACGGAGGATTCCCGGGCCGTGCTGACCGGAACGGCGGCGTTGCGCCGCGACGGTCCGGACAAGGTGACCGGGCGGGCGCGCTACACGGACGACCTCGTGGTCCCGGGAGCCTGGTATGGCGCGACGGTGCGCGCGACCGAGCCACACGCCCGGCTCCTGGGCATCGAACGCGACCCGGACTTCGACTGGTCGGACATCGTGCTCGTGACCGCGGCAGACATCCCTGGCGACAACGTCGTCCACCTCCAGGTCGATGACCAGCCGGCACTCGTTGCCGACGAGATCCGCCACGTCGCCGAGCCCGTCGCGCTTGTCGCGGCCCCCGACCCGACGCTCGCGCGAGCGGCGCGCGACCACGTCCACCTGCGCACGGAGCCCCTGCCCGCGGTCCTCGACCCGCTCGTGTCCGAGCATGCGTTCGCGGCCTACGAGATCGTCCGGGGCGACCTCCCGGCGGGGTTGGCGGAGGCGGACCTCGTCGTCGAGGGGACGTACCGGGTCGGTCCCCAGGAGCACCTCTCGATCGAGCCCCAGGGCGTCATCGCCGTCCCGCGAGCGGACGGCGGGGTGATCGTGTACGGCTCGATGCAGTGCCCGTACTACGTCCACGCGGCCCTCGCCCGCGCCCTCGGGCTCGAGGCCGAGCGGGCCGTCGTGGTGCAGGCCGAGACGGGTGGCGGGTTCGGGGGCAAGGAGGAGTACCCCTCGATGCTGGCCATTCACGCCGCCCTGCTCGCCCATCGCACGGGGCGTCCCGTGCGGATGATCTACGACCGACACGAGGACATCGCCGCGACCACGAAGCGCCATCCCGCCGTGGTCACCCACCGGACGGGCGTCACGCGCGACGGACGGCTGGTGGCGCAGGACATCGAGGTCGTCATGGACGGCGGCGCGTACGCCACGCTCTCGCCGGTGGTCCTCTCGCGCGGGGCCATCCACGCCGCGGGGCCGTATCGCTGCCCGAACGTCCGGATCCGGGCGCGCGCGATGGCCACGAACACGCCGCCCAGCGGGGCATTCCGCGGGTTCGGGGCGCCGCAGACGGAGTTCGCGGCCGAGACCCAGGTGAACCGCATCGCCGACGCGCTCGGGATCTCGCCCGCCGAGATGCGCCGCCGCTGGGCCTACCGCGTGGGGGATGTGACGCCCACCGGGCAGCGGCTGGCCTCGAGCGTGAGCGCCGGTGCGGTCCTCGAGCGCGTCCTCGCGGCGTCCGACTTCGACGCCGCGCGGGCACGGACCGCGGCGGCTCGCCGGCAGGCAGCAGCGCCCGGGACGCGGCGCACGGCGTCGGGGGTTGGCCTCGCCCTCGGCTGGCACGGCGCCGGCTTCACTGGCAGCGGCGAGGAGCACCTCGCGAGTGAAGCCGCGGTCGAAGTGACGGGCGCGGGAACGATCCGGATCCTCGTCGACTCGACCGAGATCGGGCAGGGCATGCGGACGGTCCTTCCCCAGCTCGTCGCCGACGCACTCGGCGTGTCCATGGCCGACGTGGAGGTCGCGCCGCAGGACACGTCGCTGGTTCCCAACAGCGGTCCGACGGTGGCTTCCCGGACGACGATGATCGTGGGTGGCCTGTGCGTCCAGGCGGCTCGCCGCCTGCGCGCGGAGGTCGAGGCGCGTACCGGGCGGCCCTTCGGCGAAGGGTACCGGGACGACGCGCGCGAGCACGGCGCGAGCCGAGCCGATGCCCGGTTCGAGGGCTTCCCGGGGATCGAGTGGGACGAGCCCACGCATCGGGGCGACGCGTATCCGGCCTACAGCTGGGCCGCCGCGGTCGCGACCGCTGACGTGGACCTCGACTCGGGAGAGGTGAGCGTGCGGTCCGTCGTCGCCGTCGACGAGGCCGGCCGCATCGTGAACCCGCTCCTGGCGTCCGGGCAGGTCGAGGGGGGCACGCTGCAGGCGGTGGGCTACGCGACGATCGAGGAGATGAAGGTCGAGGACGGGCGCTACGTGAACGACCGCTTCGCGACCTACCTCGTGCCGACTGCCCTCGATGCGCCCGAGATCCGGGCACTCTTCGTCGAGGATCCCTTCCAGGGCGTGCCCCACGGTGCCAAGGGCCTCGGTGAGCTGCCAATGGACGTCGGGGCGCCCGCCGTGATCGCGGCGATCCACGATGCGACCGGGGCGTGGATCCCCGAGCTCCCCGCGACACCCGAGCGCGTCCTCGCCGCGATCCTCGCGGCCGAGGCGACCCCCGCGCCCGAAGCGGAGCCGTCGCCGTGAGGGTCGAGGCCGGGAGCCCCTCGATCGTGCGGTTCGCCGTCAACGGCGCGCCCGTGGAGGTCGCGGCCCCCGGCGGCCGACGCCTGCTTGACGCCCTGCGGATCGACCTCGGGCTGACCGGGACGAAGGAGGGCTGCGGCGAGGGCGAATGCGGTGCCTGCGCGGTCCTGCTCGACGGGACGCTCGTCAACAGCTGCCTCGTCCCTCTCTGCCAGGTCGAGGGCCGGGCGGTCGTGACGGTCGAGGGGCTGACCCGCGGCAACCGGCTCGATCCCCTCCAGCACGCATTCCTGCGCTCCGGCGCCGTTCAGTGCGGGTTCTGCACGCCAGGCATGCTCATGGCGGGCCACGCGTTCCTCGAGAGCGGAGCGACGCCGACCGACAGCGCGATCCGAGAGGCGATCGCGGGCAACATCTGTCGCTGTACGGGCTATACGCGGATCGTGGAGGCGATCCGATCAGCGGCGGAGCGCGCGGATGCGCCGGACGTGGTCGCTCCCCAAGCCGCCGCGCCTGCGGTGGCCGGCCCACGCAGCGTCGTGCGGCGGTCCGCCCCGCCGGCCGCCTCGCCGGGGACGCTCGACGATGCGCTCCAGCTGCTGGCGGGGGGCGCCTACCGGCCCATCGCCGGAGGGACGGACGTGATGGTGGGCCTCGCCGGTGGCGACGCAGTCGGAAGGCCGCTCCTCGACCTGTGGGCGCTGGACGAGCTGCGAGGGATCCGCCTCGCAGTCGACCCGGCCGGCGCGCCACTGCTCGAGCTCGGGGCCCTCACGACCTATGCCGAGCTCCGTCGCTCGCCGGTCGTCGCCGAGCATCTCCCGGCCCTCGCCGAGGTCGCCGCGACCGTGGGCGCCCCGCAGATCCAGGCACGCGGCACGATCGGCGGGAACGTCGTCAATGCCTCGCCAGCCGGGGACGTGCTGCCGCTCCTGCTCGCAACGGACGCCTCGCTCGTCGTGGCCAGCGTCCGCGGAGCGCGACGGATCGCCGCGGGCGAGTTCTTCACCGCCTATCGCATCACCGCTCGCGGTGACGACGAGCTGCTCGTGCGGATCGAGATTCCGCTCCCCACAGGGCGCCATGTCCGGTTCCGAAAAGTCGGCACTCGCCGCGCGCTGGCCATCTCCAAGGTCGCCATGGCGGTCTCCTGGAGAGCGGACAACGGGGCCTGGCGCGACGTGCGTGTCGCGCTCGGCTCGGTCGCCCCGATCCCGGTCCGTGCGCCGGGGACCGAGGCGATCCTGGAGGGCACGTCGCCAGGTGCGGATGTGGCGGCGCGAGCCGCGGCGGCCGTCGCCGCGGAGATCCGCCCCATCGACGACGTCCGCTCGACCGCGGCCTACCGGCGCCTCGTTGCCGGGCGCGTGCTCCGGCGCATCGTCCTCGACGCTGCGGCGGGTTGACCGACCGGCGCGAGCTGGTTGCCGCTCCCGCCTGGACGCGCGTCGGCTCGCGACCCGCCCGCCCGTCGAAGGCGCGGACCCGGGCGGCCGCCGCCGGCGTGGGCCCCGACGTCCGTACCCCCAGGAGCCATCGCTTCCGGTGCCGCCGGAAGCGGGACCACCTCAGCGTATGGCGTACTGCTCGCGCAGTCGCCGCAGCGTCGCCACGAACTCCGCCTGGCCGGGGAAACTCAGGGCGTCCGTGGGGCAGATACTCGTGCAGGAGGAGCAGCCCACGACGCAGTTCAGCGGATTGGCGACGATGGTGGTCTTCTCGCCCTGGACGAAGACGTCATTGGTGCAGAACTGCAGGCACTCCGAGTCGTTGAGGCAGGCTTCCGGGTCGATCGTGGGGAACCAGGGGATCGCCTCCCGGGGAATGCCCATGTAGGACTGGTCGCTCATCCCTCGATCGCCCCGAGCGTGGCCTCGACGTCGGCAAATGCCTCGTCGGTGGTCTTGAACTGGATGGAGACCGGCCTCCATGTCGTCTCGTTCATGGGAACTCCGGCCTGCTCGAATCCGTCGCGCAGAAGCTTGGCCTGCTTCTCGACCTTGCAGGCCGGGGTGACGTAGACCGTGCCATCGTCCTTCAGGAGATCGCGCATGAGCGCCTCGCCGTTGGCTTCGCAGAGCCGGGCATGAATGACCATGTAGTCGTGCGGCAGCTCGAGCCGGATCCGTTCCGCCAGCTGAGGAATGTCGAGGTCCTTCATGCTCGGGCACGCGAAGCTGCACGTGCACATGAGAATCGCCTTCTTCACCACGAGCCTCCAATGTCGCTTGCCGGCCTCCTGCGGGCGCCCGGCTGTATATCAACCGAGATTGTCACACCATGATCTGAGATTGCTGAGGGCGCGACCGGCCCGTTCTCGAGGAGCCGTGCGGCAAGGACGGAGAGGGCCTGTAGGACACGTCTCGCGCGGACGGTGCACGCCGCCGGTGCGGTGGACGGGGACGCGAGCGCTACGTGAGCCAGCTCTGCCAGTCGATCTGCGGGAGTCCAGGGCTCGTCGAGCAGGTTGACGTCGACCCGCCCGATGCCCGGCAGCGCGGCCACGGCGGCCTGCACCTGCCCCGCGAGCCAGCCCGCCAGCGGGCAGCCAGGGGCTGGCAGCACGAGTTCGATCCTGACGTGTCCGTCCTGCACCCCGATCGTCCGCACGAGACCGAGGTCGACGATGCTCGCCCCGAGTTCGGGGTCCACGACGCCACGCAACGCCTCGCGAACCGCCGAGTCGTCTGGTGTCGGGCCGATGGCGCCGGCAGTTTCGGTCCCAGTCTTTCGCATCACTGCTCGCCGGCGTTCGCAGGGGCAACGGGCCGTCGGGACTTGTCGCCCACGGGGTTCGTGACTCTCGGCACGACCATCACCACACCGGTTGATGAGATATTCAAGCCTGTGAAGATGCCCCTCGGGTTGCTGGCGCGCAGGCGCCCGTTCTCGTTCGCGCCCGGGCTGTTCGGCGTGGGGAGCGTTGGATCCGGCGGCGGGTCGACAGGCAGCCGCAGGGCTCGGCCGGGCATGCCGCGATGACCGACACATACGACCTGGCGGTGCTGGGCGGTGGTCCAGCCGGTTACGTGGCGGCGCTCCGGGCAGCGCAGCTCGGTGCGCATGCCGTGCTGATCGAGCACGCGCGCGTCGGCGGCACCTGCCTGAATGTCGGCTGCATCCCCACCAAGGCGCTGACCACCTCGATGGAAGTGCTGTTTGGCGCGAGGCGCGCGCGCGAGTTCGGGGTTGCGATCCCGTCCGCCGACCCCGACCTGCCCGCACTCATGGCGTACAAGCAGGGCACCGTCAACGCGCTGGTCGGCGGGGTTGAGCACCTCCTGGGGGCAGCAGGCGTCACGCTCCTGCGCGGCACCGGGCAGCTGGTGGCCGCGGACATGCTACGCGTGCAACCCGACGCCGGCGATCCGGTCACCGTATCGGCGGGCCGCGTGATCCTCGCCCCGGGTTCCATCACCGCGCGCCCGACGATCCCCGGCCTCGACCTGCCGGGCGTGCTCACCAGCACCGAGGCGCTGGACATCCCGGAAATCCCTGAACGCCTGATCGTGGTCGGAGGAGGCGTCATCGGCCTGGAGTTCGCGTGCATCTACGAGGCCCTGGGCAGCCAGGTGACGATACTGGAGATGCTGCCGACCCTGCTGGCTGGGGTGACCGACGAGGTGGTGGCGCAGCGGCTGGTTGTGCTGCTGCGGCGGCGCGGCATGCGCATCGTCACCGGCGCGCAAGTGGCCGCCATCGCGTCCCGCGCACGTGGCCTGGCGGTCACGTACCGGGACGCCGGAGGCGCCGAGACGCGGATCGAGGGCGATCGCGTGCTGGTCGCGGTGGGCCGCTGGCCGAACACCGACGGCCTGGGCCTGGCAGACGCCGGGGTCAAGCTGAACGGCCGGGCGATCGACGTGGATGGACACCTCGCCAGCAGCATCCCAGGCGTCTGGGCCGTCGGCGACGCGGTCGGCGGTCCGATGCTGGCGCACAAGGCGATGGTCGACGGGCGGGTGGCGGCCGAGAACGCGTGCGGCGGCACCCGCACCGTGGACTACCGATCGGTGCCGAACGTCGTCTTCACGCGGCCGGAGGTCGCCAGCGTCGGCCTGACCGAGGCGCAGGCGCGCCAGCGGGGCACGGAGGTGAAGGTCGCCCAGTTCCCCTTCTCCGCCAATCCGCGGGCCCGGATCCTGGGCGAGACGGACGGCCTGGTGAAGCTCGTGTGTGACGCGGACGACGGCGCGGTCCTCGGAGTGCACCTCATGGGGCCGCACGCCACCGACCTGATCGCCGAGGGGGCCCTGGCCGTCGAACTCCGGGCGACGGCCGACGATCTGGCGTGGACGACCCACGCCCATCCGACGCTGCCGGAGGCCATGCTCGAAGCGGCGCTCGGCTTTCGCGACGCGACCATCCATTTCCGCAGGCGGTAGGAACGATGCCGGACTATCTCGAGACCACGGTCGATAAGTTCATCTTCCGGGTGGCGACCGACCGCCTCTACAGCGCCGAGGGGATCTGGGCGCTGGCCGATGGCGAGCGGATCCGCATCGGGCTGACGGACTTCCTCCAGCAGCTCAACGGCGACGTCGCCTTCGCCGAGGTCAGGCCGGCGGGCACGGTCCTCGCGGCCGACGGCGATGTGGCGACGATCGAGACGATCAAGGTCAACCTGGACGTGCCCACGCCGGTCGCCGGCGCGATCACCGAGGTGAACCCGGCGCTGGAGCTCTCGCCCGAGCTCATCAACCAGGATCCTTACGGTGAGGGGTGGCTCGCCGACATCCGGGCCTCCGACTGGCCGACCGACCGCGCGGCACTGCTCGACCCGCCAGCGTACTTCGAGCTGATGCGGGGCCAGGCCGAAGCGGAGGCGCGGAAGCGATGAGCCCGCCAGAGCGGCACGTCGTGATCGTGCCGTGCAGCGGCATCGGCAAGACGTACGGCACGGTCAGTCGCGAAGCGGCCTACGAGGTCACGGAAGACCGGCGACCGGGCGCCGCGGGACTCGTGGCCCTGTCGCTGCTCGTCCTCGGCGACGAGGGCGCCCGCGCCGCGGTCCGGGCGTATCCGGCCGTGACGATTGACGGCTGCAAGCTCGCCTGCGCCGAGAAGATGGTGCGGGAGAGTGGCGGGCGCGTCGCCCAGGGCATTGCGGTGCTCGACGTGTACCGGCGCAACAGGGGGCTGAAGCCGCAGGGCATCGCCGAGCTGAACGAGGGCGGCCGGCTGCTCGCGCACGCGGTGGCCGCGGAGATCAGCGCCATCGTCGATGACCTGGCCTCCGACGAGGAGGTGCCTGAGAATGCCTGAGCTGCCGCGGCGCAAGGTCGGGATCGTCGCCTGCTCGGGCGAGGAGCTCGCCGAGGGCACGGTGACGCGCCTGGCGGCGCTCGAAGTGCTCGAGCACCTGCGCCCGGGCGAGACGGTCACCATCTGCCTGCCGCTCTTCCTCGCCGGCGGCCAGGGCGACCGGGCCTTCGCCCGCTTCTACCCCACGATCGCGGTCGATGGCTGCGAACTGCGCTGCGCGGCACGCGCGACCGGGCAGTACTCGGGCAAGCCGGCCGCGACTGTCGTGGTGAGCGACCTGGTGCGCGAGGCAGCGCTGGACCGGCCGGAGGGGGCGCGACGGCTCAACGACAGTGGGCGACAGGCGGTCGCGCTCACCGCGGACCGGGTCGCCGGCCTGGTCGACGAGTTGCTGGGCCGCGCCTGGAGCCGGACGAGCGGCTCGTTCGCCGAGGCCGCCGCGGTCGTGGCCGCACCCGCGACGACGCTCGACGCTGCGCCGCAGGTCGGCTGTGCGTGCGCGTCCGCGATCCCGGTCCAGACCGTGGAGGTCGACGGCCAGGCGGTGCCCCTGGCGGCGCTGCCCGAGATCTTCGAGCAGTTCCACGGCGCCGGCAGGGCGCCCGGACCCGAGGTGACGCGGGAGCTGCTCGAGACCGTGAAGATCTACAACGACGTGCCAGTCGGGGCCGACGAGGGGTACCTGGCAACGCTGGCGCGCGAGTACGCGACGTTCTGTCGCGGGCAGGAGTCGCAAGCATGAGCCGCACGGCGACGTACCACACGACGGTGAGCTGGACGGGCGAGCACTGGGGGCAGATCGCGCTGGGCAACGGCCCCGAGATGGCCTTCTCCGCGCCACCCGACGCGCAGGGCCACCCCGGCGTGCTGACCCCCGAGGACGCCTTCGTCGCGGCGGCGAACACCTGCATCATGATGATGTTCATCTGGGCGACCGAGCGGTTCCGGCTCGACCTGCTCTCCTACGACTGCCTGGCGGAAGGCACCAAGCTCATCGAGCTCGACCGGACGGAGACGTTCACCCACCTGCGCCTGCGGCCGCAGATCCGCATCCGGGCAGGAACGGAGCGGCCCGACGTTGTGGAGGCCCGCACGCACCGGGCGCTGCAGGCGGCCCGCAAGTACAGCCTCGTGGCCAACTCCGTGAAGTCCGAGGTCGTCGTCGAGCCGACGATCGAGATCGTTTCGTGATGCCGCGCCGGCGAGCCCCAAAGCGAGGCTCACGAGACCAGTGACGAGAGGAGCGCATCGATGAAGAGGATCGAGGTCCTGGGCCCCGGCTGCGCGAACTGCCAGCTGCTCGAGAAGAACGCCCGCGAGGCGGTCATGATGGCCGGCGTCGAGGCCGAGATCGTGAAGGTCACCGATGGCCGAGAGATCCACGCACGTGGGGTGCTGTACACGCCGGGCCTCGTCATCGATGGCAAGCTCGTCAGCAGCGGGCGCATTCCGTCGGCCGGCACCATAGCGGTCTGGCTCGACGAGGGCTGATCGGACCGCGGAGGACGACCACCCGGACAGACGGCTCCGGGCGAGCCTGGCGGACCCGCGACGCCTGACGAGGGTGCGTAGCGTCGTCCCCTGACGGATTCGCCGCGAACGGGCCGCAGGGCCGCTCGGAGGCGTGACGATCGTCAGGCCCCCTGCGCCCGTGCGCCGAACGTGGCCCCGGGCCGCTGCTCCCATCCGCCGCGAGGTGCGGGATGGGCCGGACGGCCCACCGCACACGGGCCTTCCGAGCCTGTGACATCTCATGATGGCTTGACACACTCCGTGATGACATGTTGCTGCTGTCGGTCCTCACCGTCCTGCTCTTCGGGCTCTCGTTCGTCTCGGGGATGCTCGGCCTCGGCGTCGCCTTCGTGGCGGTGCCGGTGCTCGGGCTCTTTGGGTTCGACCTCAAGGACGTCATCCAACCTTGGACGCTGCTGCTCAACGGCCTCACCGCGATCAGCGGCGCGGTGGCGTTCTGGCGGGCCGGGATGGTCGACCGGCGCAGCGCCTTCGTGCTCGTGGCGATCACGACGCTCTGCGCACCGATCGGGGTCTGGCTTCTGAACTACGCCTCGACCGCGCTGGTCTGGTGGCTCTACGTCGCGGTGCTGGTGTTCCTGGCAGTGCGCATGCTGCTGCCCAGGAAGCAGGCGAGCGAGGACCTGTCCACGATCGAGGACAGCGCGCGCGTGAAGGCCGGCGCGGCTGCCGTGCCCATCTCGGTCTTCGCGGGCTTCCTGGGGGTGGGGCCGGGCTTCCTGTTGATGCCGACGCTCACGCTCGTCGGCTACTCGGCTCGTCTCGCCGCGGCGACGAACGCGGTGGCGGTGACGCTGCCCTCCTTCTCCGCCTTCGCGGGTCACCTCGCGACCGCCCGTTTCGACTGGCCGACCGTCATCGTCACCTCGATCGCGGCGGTGGTCGGGGCCTGGCTGGGCGCGCGGTTCACGGCGGGGAAAGTGAAGAGCGCGACGCTCTCGCGCATCTTCGCCGTCCTCCTCGTGGCTCTTGCGCTGCAGCGCGCGTGGATCCTGCTGGCATGAACACGACCGCCGCCGAGATGACGCGCACGGGAAAGCTCCGCGTTCCCGAGCCAAGGGAGCCGACCCGATCGGCCGGGGCGCCGGCCGCGACGCGAGGCCAGGCCGCCCGATGTGCCCCGGAGGGAAGGCTCGGCGCTGACCGTGGCTGACACCGTGCTCCACCACGATGCGCCTGCAGAGCCTGGTTGTCGGACCGACCTGCCGGTGCCGGACGTGCGCGGCCAGGTCGCGATCGCGGCGCTTCTCGCCGACCACACCCGCTCGACGATCCTCGCGCTGCTTCAGGCCGGGCCGGCCTGCGTCTGCGAGATGGCGGGTGCGCTCGGCGAGCGCCAGAACAACGTTTCCAACCACCTGGCCCGTTTGCGCGAGGGCGGACTGGTCCGCGCCAGCCGGCATCACGTCGATGCCCGCTGGGTCTACTACGAGCGCGACGAGACGGCGTGCGCGGTGGCCCTCGCCGAGCTGGAGGCTCTCCTCGCGCCGCCCGCGTAGCGGACGGGCCGAGGTCGGGAATGGAGAACCCATGCGGACCATCGAGATCCTGGGTCCCGGCTGCTACACGTGCTACCTCCTCGAGCGGGCGGTGGAGGAGGCGGTGAAGCTCGCCGGCATCGAGGGGAACGTCGTCAGGGTCTCCGACTACGGCCGGATTCTCGCCTACGGGGTCATGCATACCCCCGGACTCGTCATCGACGGCCGCCTCGTGTCCGTCGGGCGAGTTCCTTCGCCCGACACCATCGCGGCCTGGCTGACCGCCTGATCGTTTGCTCACCGTCGCAACCCGAGGAACACGATGTCTCGTCTCCGCTCCTTCCAGGAGCACCTCAACCGCTGGATGCTGCTCTACGTCGCACTCGCCATGGCGGTGGGGCTGGTCATCGGCTACCCGGCCGCCTCGGTCGCCAAGTCCGCCACGGCGACGATCGGCGGGCTCACGAACGTGGCGGTCTTCTTCATCGTCTACCCCATGATGGTGAACGTCCGCTTCGAGGCGCTCGGCCGTGCCGGTCGCAACCTGAAAGCCCTGGGCCTGGCGCTCGGGCTGAACTTCCTCTGGGCTCCCCTCTTCGGCTGGTTGCTGGCGGACGTCTTCATCCATGAGCAGCTGCTCGCGCTCGGCTTCATGCTGGTGATGGTGGTGCCCTGCTCGAGCATGGCGATCGGGTACACCGGGCTCTCCAGGGGCGACCTCGAACTCGCGACGGTGGTCGTGGCGCTGAGCTTCCTGCTGGCCATCGTCGCCGTGCCCGCCTGGATGCTGGTCTATGCCAGCAGCACGCACGTGCCGGTGCCGATCGGCGATCTCATCACCTCGATCCTCGAGGTGCTCGTGGCGCCCATGATCCTCGGCTACCTGACGCGCTGGGCGCTCCTGCGTCGACTGGGTCAGGCGGGTTTCGCCAGACTCCAGCCGCTCTTCCCGGCGGTCTCGCTGCTCGCCATGTACGCGATCGTCTTCCTGATCTTCTTCGGCAAGGCCTCGCTGATCGTGAGCAAGTGGAGCACCGTGCTGCTGCTCCTCGTCCCCAACGCGATCTTCATCGGGGTGACCCTGCTGCTCGTCACCTGGCTGGCCCGCCGCCTTGGCATGGGATACGCGGAGAACATGGCCCTTGCCTTCGCGAGCACCGGCAAGAACAACGGCACCGCGATCGCCATCGCGGCCAGCGCCTTCTC
>JAJYGO010000181.1 GCA_021785115.1 Chloroflexota bacterium
CCCGCTCGGCGGTCCCCGGCCGGCAGCCGCCCCGCCGGCCCCGGCGGGCAGCGCCCGCAGCCCGTGCCCGGCGTCGGCTGGGCCGGATCCCTGCCGCCGGCGTCCGCCCTCCGCCTGCTGCGCGAGGGCTCGCTGGACGTCCTCGGCCGGCTCGCCGAAGCGTCGAACGCGACACTGTTCTGCCGTGCGGTCGGGAAGGCCGACGACGGATCGGAGGCCGAGGTCGCCTGCGTCTACAAGCCGGTGCGCGGCGAGCGGCCGCTGTGGGACTTCCCCGTGGGCACGCTGGCCAACCGCGAGTACGCGGCCTTCCTCGTGTCCGAGGCGAGCGGATGGGGGATCGCTCCGCCGACCCTCCTCCGGGACGGACCATTCGGCCCGGGGATGGCGCAGCTGTGGGTCGAGACGGACGACTCGATCGACGTGGTCGCGCTCGTCCGGCGGTGCGACGACAGCCTCCGGTCGATCGCGCTCTTCGACGCCGTCGTGAACAACGCGGACCGCAAGGGAGGGCACCTGCTGCCCGTGCCGGGCGGCCACGTCCACGGGGTCGACCACGGCATCTGCTTCGCCGTCGAGCCCAAGCTGCGCACGATCCTGTGGGGCTGGCGCGGCACGCCGCTCACCGGCGAGGAACGCGCCATCCTGGAGCGACTGCGCGTCTCGCTGGACGGCGACCTCGGCGCCGCGCTTCGCGACCTGCTCTCGCACCGCGAGGTCTCGACCACGGCCCGGCGCATCGAAGGCCTCCTGGCGCGCGGGACGTTCCCGCAGCCGGATCCCGATCGACCGGCGATCCCCTGGCCGCCCTTCTAGGGCCGGCGCGGCGGATCAGAGCAGCGCGAGGACGTTCGTCAACGCGCCGAACACGCCCATGGTCGCGGCCAGGATGGCCAGCCAGCGCCCGTGGCCGGTGCGACGCGAATAGAGCTCGAGGATCGCGATCATCACCCCGAGCGCCACGAGCTTGGCGAGCGCGACCGCGCCGAACCCCCCCATCCGGTACAGGACCCGCAGCGGCCCGACCTCGCCCGCGATGCCGAGCGCGTGCACGGCGAGCCCGAACGTGGCCAGGTCGGCCAGCTGCGCCGTGATGAGCAGCAGCAGGGTGAGTCGCGGGAGCGCGCCCGCATACCGGCGCAGCCGCCGGCCCGCCGGCGCGCTGCCGGTGACCGCCCCCGCCCGGAGCTCCCGCTGCTCGTCCCCGGCGTGCTCCGCCGGCACGCGGCGGCCCCCGTGGAGCGCCCCGTTGCGGGCGCCGGGCAGGCCGAACCGGAGCGTCACGTGGTCCTCCGAAGTCGCAGGGCCCTGGCGGGCAGCGCACCGCGTCGATCGTGCGGTGCTGGATGTATTGTCCGCCGCCGGGTGATGTCGCGCCGCGGCGAACGATGCCCGCGGCGCTGCAAGATCGCAACGAGACGGCATGTCGCCCCTCGCCGTGGGCATCCGGGCCGACCGCCTGCATGCGGGCCCGCAGGTGCCCCCGACGCGGGCTCGGCGCTCGTTTGTTAGGCTGCGCGACCGGGCTGTTGTGCCTCGACCGGGTCGTCGAGCGCAGGATGACGCCCGCGGGGGTCTGGAGAGGGATCTAGTCGTGCCCCGGATCGGGAAGGGCGACACGCCCTGGGAGATTGCCGCATGAGCCTGCGCCCCCGCGATGCGAACCGGTCGCGCCGGATCCTCGTGGTCCGGAGCGCGCTCAGGCAGCGCGGGACCGGCCGTCGGCGCGGGGGCGGCGCCGTCGTCGCCATTGCCGCGGCACTCGTCGCGGTGCTGCTCGGGGCCCTGCTGCTGGCCGCCGTCGGCGTGGCGGCCGTGGGCCCCTCGACCCTCCAGGCCCTCACCTCGCCGAACCCCACCGACCTCGCGATGCTCTCGCGCAGCGCCCTCCCGCAGACGACGCGCATCTACGACCGCACCGGCACGCACGTCCTGGCGACGATCTACACGCAGGACCGCGACTACGTCACGTTCGACCAGATCCCCACCTCGGTGGTCGACGCGACCGTCGCGATCGAGGACCGCGGCTTCTGGACGAACCCCGGCATCGACCTGGCCGCGATCGCACGCGCCGCCCTCAACGACGTCTCCGGCGGCCAGCTGCAGGGCGCATCGACCATCACGGAGCAGCTCGTGAAGCTGCTGATCACGGGCAGCCAGCCGACGCTGCAGCGCAAGATCCGCGAGGCCCTGCTCGGCATGCAGGCGAGCCAGGCGCTCAGCAAACAGCAGATCATGGAGCTCTACCTGAACACCGTCCCGTACGGCGACGGGGCCTACGGGATCTCGGCCGCCGCGCGGCACTACTTCAGCGAGAACCTCGACCAGCTCACGCTCGCCCAGGCGGCCCTGCTCGCCGGACTGCCGCAGGCGCCGTCCACCCTCGACCCGTTCGTGAACCCGAAGGACGCGGTCGCGAGGCAGCACGAGGTGCTCGACGCGATGGTGATCACGAAGGCGATCACGCCGGCGCAGCGGACGGCGGCCGAGAAGGCCCCGCTGCACCTGAAGCAGTGGGTGCCGGCGCCCCCGCCCGTGCCGTGGTTCACCAACCGGGTCATCGCCGAGGCGAGCCAGATGATGGGCGGGTACGACAAGCTGGCGAGCTGCGGCTGCAAGATCATCACGACGCTCGACTGGGGGCTGCAGCAGATCGCCCAGCGCGACGTGACGGACTTCGTGTCCGGGCTCCCGAAGTACCTCAACGTCCACAACGGCGCGCTCGTCGCCCAGGACCCCGCGACCGGGCAGATCCTCGCCTACGTCGGCTCGGTCAACCCCAACGACAACAGCCCCTACGTCGACGGCGCGTTCGACTCCGCCGGCGTCGCGCTGCGCTCGCCGGGCTCGACGTGGAAGCTCGTGACGTACCTGGCCGCGATGCAGTACGGGCACCTGACCGATACGTCGACGCTCTGGGACATCCCGGTGCAGCTGGCCCCCGGGTTCGTCGGCACGAACGACGAGGCCGACTACAACGGGCTCATCACGATCCGGCAGGCCATCCGCGAGAGCCGCAACGTGCCGGCGATGGAGGCGATGCTGGCCTACGGCGGCGTCAGCAACATGGAACAGATGGCCTACAAGATGGGGCTCACCACCCCGTTCCAGTCCTGGGAGAACGGGCCGCCGCTCGCGATCGGGGCCCACGACACGACCCTGACCCAGATGGTCGAGATCTACGCGACCGAGGCGAACCTGGGGACCCGCGTCACCCAGAACGACATCATCCGCATCGAGAACCCGAACGGCACGGAGATCGTCCCGCACGTCACCAGCACGCCGGTCGTGAACCCGGCCCTGGCGTGGGAGTTCCTGAACGTCCTGCAGGACAACGCCAACAAGAACAAGGGCTGGCTGGACGGCCCGTACGGCGACATCGGCCGGCCGGCCGCGGTCAAGACGGGCACCTCGGCGAACTTCACGGACCTGTACGCGGTCGGCATGGTTCCGCAGCTGGTCGCCGGCGACTGGATGGGGAACGCGAACGACACGCCGATCAATTCGGGACTCCAGTCGAACATCGGATCGCTGCTCCTGTGGCACAAGTTCATGCTCGACGCCGTCGCCTACGAGAAGTACCAGCCCATCGACTGGACGCGCCCGTCGACGCTCGTGCCGGAGCAGGTGTGCGCGAACCTCGGCGAGTTCCAGGGCTACGGCTTCGACGTCAACGGCCCGGGATGCCCCTTCGGCACGACGACCAGCTACGTGATCCCGGGCTTCAACGACCAGGCGACGATCGAGCAGCTCCGCCCGATGCCGTTCGGCACGTTCCTGACCGACGGACACGGCCACCTGCTCCCGCCGCAGTGCACGGTCGGAGTGCCCGAGACCGGGATCGTGGCTCGTGCGCCGCTCGCGGCCTGGCAGCCGTACCTCGACACCTGGGTCCGAAAGGCGCGCCAGGGACTCGAGAACCGCGGCGGCTATCAGCTCGAGGAGACGTTCCCCTGGAGCAGCGTCAACTGGATCCTGCCCGCGGTGACCTCGTCCTGCGCGTTCACGTTCCCGTCGCCGTCTCCGTCGCCGTCTCCGTCGCCGTCGGCCTCGCCTTCCGCGTCGCAGGCCCCGGCCACGGGCGGCGCGAGCCCGGCACCGCCGGCCGCGCCGACGCCGCAGCCCGCGCCGACGCCGCCTCCGCATCAGGGCCACGGGAATCCGCCGCCGGCGCCATGAGCTCCGCCCCCGGCGCCCCGGCGCGGGAACGTGGCGAGGTCAGTCGGCCAGCTCGAGCAGCCGGTCGACCCGGTACCCGCCTTCGTCGCTGAGCGCGTCGAGGTCCCGGGCCGCGCGGTAGGCGGCCGCCACGGCCGCGGCGAACGCCCGGTCGTCGGCCTCGGCCACCCGCAGCGCGACGACGTCCAGCAGGAACGACCAGCGGACGAGGCGGTCGAACGCGTCGCGGTCGTACCACGTCACGCCCCCGTACCGGTTGACGCCCAGGAACCGGGCGAACGCCGCGTCGCCGGCCCACTGGCGCGCCCGGCGGCGCACGACCTCGCGAACCTCCTCGCCGCCCGGGCCGCCGACCGGTGGCCGGCTCGCCTCCGGGCTCTCGCCCTCCGGCGAGCTCGCATCCGCCCCGCCGGCGCCAGCCGAGCCGTCGCTCGCCGAGCTCGCGCCAGCCGAGCCTGCGCCCGCGGCCCACGCCCTGCCGGCCGCCGCCAGCGCCCCGGTCGACACGGGGTCGGGCAGCCCGACGACGACCCGCAGCGTGTCCAGCGCGCGACCGACGGCGGGCTCGTCCAGGCCGAGGTCGCGCAGCCCATCCGCGATCAGCGGCGCCAGGTTCCATTCGTCGATCCACGCGCGCGCCCGCTCCCCTGCGCCCTCGGCGCCGGAGACGCGCCCGAACGGCGCGAACAGGGCCCGGTCGAGGAGGATCGCCCACGTCGACAGGTCGTCCGGGAAATCCTCGCGGAGACGGGTGGCTGCCGCGAGGAACGTGCCGCGCCACCAGGGGGCCGCCTCGCGCTCACCCGTGCCCGCGGCCGGTGAGGGCGGCCCGGCAGACCCGGACTCCAACCCGGACTCCACGGCCGAAGTCTCCGCCGCCACCGGACCACCCGGCGCCCCGGTCCCCAGGCCGGGCAGCCCCAGCACGACCTCCAGGGAGCGTCGGATCCCGGCGGCGATCGCCCCGGCATCCTCCCAGCCCCCGGCCACGCGAGCCGCCGCCTCGAGCGCGATCCGCGCCCTGCCCTCCACCTCGTCCAGCAGGGTCTGCGGCATCGGGGCACGATCCGGCTCGGCTGCGTCCGCGCGCGCTGCGAGCAGGCGGCGCAGCACGTCCCCGGAGACCAGGGCGGCCACCGGCTCCTGGACCGGACGCATCACGAGGTCGCGCAGCGCGGCGTCGAGGTTCGGCACGCCGGCGCCGCCCAGCTGGCGCGACAGGTCGCCGTAGAGGCCGACGTCGTCGGCGACCTCGCGGACGTCGACGAAGACGTGGCACTGGTACGCCCCGAGCTCCACGTACATGCCGTGCTCGCACAGCTCTCGGCTCGGGCGCAGGTACTCCAGGCCCGAGCGCTGGTCCCGGAACACGCAGAAGTGCCGCTCGTCGTTCGTGAGCCCGAGCCCCTCGCCCAGGGTCCGCCGGACGATCGTCTTCTCGTCGCCCGGACCCTTGACGGCGTAGCCGACCGACTCGCGGATCCAGCCGCGCGCCTCGGCGTAGCGGTTGTGGTAGACGACGAGCGTCCGCTCTCCGCCCGAGCGGTTCGAGTACGCGAAGACGTCCTCGTTGACGTTGCCGCCCGGGTCGACCAGGTCGTACAGCAGGAAATCGCGCACGTCGGCGAACAGGTGGCGGCGGTGGAGCAGCGGGAAGATCTCGCGCTCGTGCCGGGAGACGAGCCACTCGTTGGGCCGCTCGTCCCAGTAGGCGCGGTGGAACTCCATCCCGTACCGCTCCGCGTACCCCTCCACCTGGCCGTGCCCGAACATCGGCAGGCCGGGCATCGTCGCCATGAGCGTCGCGATCCCGAAGTACTTGTCGCCGGTCCCGAACTGGTCGACCGCCGTCCGCTCGTCCGGGTTGTTCATGAAGTTCACGTAGCGCTTGAGGATCTCCGGGTCGAACTCGAGCGTGTTCCGCATCACGCTCCGGTAGTTCGCGTTCTCCTCGTCGCGCAGCATGTTCATGAACGCGCTGTTGTAGACGCGGTGCATGCCGAGCGTGCGGACGAAGTAGCCCTCCATCAGCCAGAAGGCCTCGGCCAGCAGCAGCGTGTCGGGCGCCTCGGCCGCGACGCGGTCCACGACCTCGCGCCAGAACTCGACGGGCATGCGCCGGTCGAACTCCTCGCGCGTGATGCCGTGCTCGGCGCGCGAGGGGATGGCCCCGCCGGATCCCGGCTCAGGGAACCAGAGACGCTGGTAGTGCTTCTTGGCCAGCGTCATCGCGGCGTCGAACCGGATCACCGGGAACCGTCGCGCCACCGCCAGGATCGTCCGGATGACGGCCTCGCGGACCTCGGGATTGAGGTAGTCGAGCTGGGCCGTGTCGTTCCACGGCATGCCCGTGCCGTCGTTCCCGTGGTAGACGAAGCGGTTCCGGCCGCTGCCGCGGTCCTCGCGGCGGAAGACGACGGCCGCGTCCGAGTTGTCGTAGTAGTGGTCCTCGATCCAGATCCCGACACCCGGGTCGTCGGATAGGTCCGGCCCGCCGAACGAGTACGCGGGGTACGGCGGGTCGTCCAGCGAGAGGAACCAGTCCGGGTGCTCCATGACCCACCCGGAATCGATCCCCATGTGGTTCGGGACCATGTCGCTGGCCAGCCGGATCCCGCGCCGCCAGGCGCGGTCGCGCAGGTCGGCGTACGCCCCCTCCCCGCCCAGGTCGTCGGCGATCCGGTAGTCGCGCAGGGAGTACGCCGAGGCGACGGCGTCGGGATTCCCCCGCAGCTTCTTGATGCGCTCCGACGCCCGGCTCCGCTCCCACAGCCCGATCAGCCAGAGGCCGGTGAACCCCGAGCGCGCCAGTCGATCCAGCTCCTCGTCGGGCACCTCGTCGAGGCGGCGGACCTCCCGCCGGTACTGCGTCGCGAGCTGGTCGAGCCAGACGTAGGTGCTCTTGGCCATGAGCACGAGCCGCGGCATCCAGTCGCGGTCCATGCTGAACCGCTCCGGCTCGAGTTCCTCGGCCCCGAACTGGTACACACCGACCCGCCCTCCGCGGGCCAGGGCGGCGGCCTCCTCCGCGCCGTGGAAGCGCAGCCAGAGCGCCCGCTCCTCCTCGCTGAGCACGTCGAGCGTGAGGGCCAGGCGGCCGCCGAAGCGCCCGGCGAGGAGCATCGCCCAGCGCTCGCGGATGTAGCGGAGCTGCCCCGACAGCGAATCCGGCGAGGCGAGCGCGGGGCTGCGCAGCATCCCGATCAGGGCCTGGTGCTCCGGGCCGAACGGAGGCTGCGTGGCGAAGAACGCGCCGAGCGCCTCGATCACCTCGACGTAGGCGCATTCACCGGCCAGCGCCCGGTCGTCGAACAGCTCCCGGAACGGGGCGAACGCCGGGTTGACGTTGGCCAGCCAGAGCTGGGCGAGCTCCTCGAGTGCCACCTGCCGGTTCGGCATCCCGTCGGTCGTCCCCGCCAGCCAGCGCTCGGCGTCGACGTCGCCGCGGTAGACGGCCACCGGCGGGTAGCGGCGCACGAACGCGGCCAGCGTCGCGGAGACGTGCTCCGGCCCCAGCCGGGCATCGAGGGCGGCGAGGGCGTCGGCCAGGACCGCCGGCCCGCGCTGTTCCCGGTACAGCGCCGCCACGTGGTGGAGGATCTCGTCGATGAGGCCCATCGCGTTGAGCTGGCCGGGCTGCGCGGCCTGCTCCGGGTGGTGCGCCGCGTCGCGGCCCGCGTTGAGCCGCTTCGCGAGGTCGCGGGTCGCGCGGAAGTCGGGGAGGATGACGTTGCCCGTGATCGTGAACAGCGCGTCGTCGAGCCGGTAGCGGTCGCGCGCCTCGCGGGACACGTGGAACTCCATCGCGGCCGAGGATAGCAGGCCGCCCCGCGCGCACCGTCCTCGTTCGCCCGCGGCACCGCGGACGTGCCGCTACGGCGTTCCGGACGGCAGCGGGCCGGCCCCCGTCAGCACCGAGAGCTGCGAGAGCGCCTGCTTCACCAGCTGCATCTCCTGGCCGTAGCGCGCGAAGTCACCGGCGCGCAGTGCCGCCTGCGCGGCCTCGAAGTGCGCGTTCGCGTACGCCACGAGCGACTGCACGCCGGCGGGCAGGGACGGCGCGGGGCCCGCGGATGCCGGCGCGGACGGCGAGGCGGCAGGCCCCGGCGAGGCGCCTGGCCCCGGCGAGGCCGGTGGCGAGGGGCTGGGGCCCGTCCCGCCGCCCGGCGTCCCGCCGGCCGTCCCCGTGGAGGGAGCCGCCATCAGCGCGTTCAGGGCATCCGTCAGCGTCGCGCCCCAGGCGACCCGGGTGGGCGAGGCCACGACGATCCGCTGGAACTCGGGGAACTGCGTGCTGGTCGACTGGAGGTAGATCGGCTCGAGGTAGAGCAGCGACTGCTGGATCGGCACCACGATCAGGTTGCCCCGCACCACCGTCGAACCGGACTGGTTCCACAGCGTGATCTGGGAGCTGATCGTCGGGTCCTGGTCGATCCGTGCCTCGATCTGGCTGGGCCCCTGGATCGTCACGTCCTTGGGGAACGCGTAGACGATCACCTTGCCGTAGTTCGCGCCGTCCATGCGCGCCGCGATCCACGCGATCATGTTCGGGCGGCTGCTCGGCACCATGGGCTGCAGCAGGAGGAACTCCGGCGCCGGCGCCCCCGGCATGCGCATCTCGACGTAGTAGGCCTCGAGCGGCAGCTGCTGCGTGCTGGTGGGCTGCTGCGGCACCGTCCAGACGTCCGTCTGCTGGTAGAAGGTGGTGGGATCCGTGACGTGGTAGGTGGCGTACATCCGCGTCTGGACGTCGAAGTAGTCCTCCGGATAGCGGAGGTGCGCCTTCAGCCAGGCGGGCATCCCGGATTGCGGACGGAACATGCCCGGGAAGATCCGCTCCCAGTCGCGGATGATCGGGTCGGACGGATCGGAGACGTAGAGCGTGGTCGTGCCGTCGTAGGCGTCCATCACGATCTTCACGCTGTTGCGGACGTAGTCGAGGGGCGCGTTCGCGAGCCCGCTGCCGGTCGGGAGGGTGCTGGGGTCGACCGGCTGCGCGTTCGGGAAGTCCGGGCTCGTCGTGTAGGCGTCCTGCACGTAGACCAGCCGTCCCGTGCTGGTGACCACCAGGTACGGGTCCTTGTCGAACTGCAGGAACGGGGCGATCAGGGGCAGGCGATCCGCCAGCGCCCGGTTCATCAGCAGCTGGCTGCGCGCCGTGACCTGGTCGCTGATCAGCAGGTTGAAGTCGCGGAAGCGGAGCGCGAAGAGCGCCCGCGCGATCGGCGATCCGATCCCGATCCCGGTCGTTCCCTGCCAGGTCGTGTACGCCTGCTGGCCTCCGCCGGTCGAGGTGCCCGACGTCAGCGGGTAGTCGAACTCCGGCGAGGCGGCGTCGACCACCACCCAGCCGTTCTGCTTCTCCCCGAAGTAGATGCGCGGCTGCGTGATCGTGGGCGCCCCGCCCGACGACACCGGCGGGATGTTGTTGATCAGGAGTTGCGGCAGACCCTCCGCGGTCACCTCGTTGACCGGGGCCATGACCGCGCCGATCCCGTGGGTGTACGTGATGTGCTGGTTGACCCACGTCTGCGCGGACGGGACGTTCTCGGGCGCGATCTCGCGTGCCGAGATCCACACCTGGCGCTGCTGCCCGTCGATCTCGTAGCGATCCGCATCGACGTCGACGAAGTCGTAGTACTGGCGCACGGTCTGCAGCTGGTTGAGCGTCAGCGCGAGCGGCCGGTAGTCCCAGAGCCTGGCGTTCGCGAAGGTCGACTGGTCGGCCTGGATGGCAGCCTGGGTGAGCTCCCCCGATCCCTGGTAGGACTGCTCGGGCCACTGGTCGAGGCCGTACGCCAGGCGCGTCATGCGGATGTTGTTCGCGATGTAGTGCGACTCGACCGCGAGCTGGTTGGGCTCGACCGTGAGCCGCTGCACGGCCGCCGGGAAGATCCCGAGCAGCACGACCCACAGGACCAGCCAGGCGCCGATCGCGGCGATCGGCGGCCAGCGCCGATGCTGGAAGGCCGAGGCGACGAGGACCACGGCGGCGAGCACCGCCACCACGGAGAGGATGTCGAGCGCCGGGAATCGCGCGGCCTGGTCGGTGTAGCTCACGCCGGTCGCCACGCCCTGCGTGCTGTGCGTGAGGTCGAGCCGGTCGAGCTGGTAGCCCGCGGCCGCGGCCACGAGCCAGAGCGCGCCCAGGACCGCGAGGTGGATGCGCGCGCCGCGCCCCGGGAGCAGGTGGTCGCGCGTCGCCCCCGCCAGGTGGCGCGCCGCCGCCACGAGGATGGCCATCGCGAGGATCCCGCCGATGAGGCCCTGCACCAGGCGCAGGAACGGCAGGTCGAACAGGAAGAACGAGATGTCCAGCCCGAAGACGGGGTCCGTCACCGGCTGGCCGGAGGTCGCGTAGGGCACGCGGTCGATCCACAGCAGCACGGTCTGCCACGCGCCCGCGGCGACGCCGCCCGCCGTCAGCGCGGCGATGGCCGCCACGACGGCCAGGACCCACGACGCGAGCGGGGTGAGGTCGGGCAGCTCGATCGGCTCGCCGCCGACGACGATGGGCTCGCCCGGCCCGAACGGACCGAAGACGCGCGGCCCGCCAGGGCGGTACCGGGAGGCCTCGTTGAGCCGCTCCCAGACGGCACGGAACGAGCCCCCGCCGCGCGCCGGAGGCGGAGCGAGACGCGCCGCGAGCCAGAGATTCAGCAGCAGGAAGGCCAGCGCGACGGCGAAGACGCCGAGGAACAGGCCCAGCCGCGCCCACAGCGGCGTCCAGAGGACCTGCGCGTAGCCGACGCTCTGGTACCACATCGCGTCGGTGACGAGGTCCACGACCGAGCCGCCCGCGATGAGGACGACGAGAACCCCGACGACCACGATCGCCAGGATCCAGGTCGCCCCAGCGCGCGGCAGCCCGCGCCGGGGTCGCAGCGGACGAGGCCGATCGCCGCCGGGCCCCGCCCGGCGCCCGGATCCCCCTCCCTCGCGTCCGTCCATGTGGCGGCGAGTCTACGCCGCGCTATCGTTGCCCGGATGACCGATCGATACGACGTGGTGGTGATCGGCGGCGGGATCGTCGGCCTCGCGACCGCCCACGCGCTCCTCTCGAGCGCACCGGATGCCCGCCTGATCGTTCTCGAGAAGGAGGCTCGTCTCGCCGCGCACCAGACCGGTCACAACAGCGGCGTGATCCACTCCGGGCTGTACTACCAGCCGGGCTCGCTCAAGGCCAGGCTCTGCCGCGAGGGCAGGGTCGAGGCCGAACGGTTCGCAGAGGCGCACGGGGTGCCGTGGCGGCGGACGGGCAAGCTCGTGGTCGCGGTCCGCCCGCGGGAGATCCCGCGCCTCGTCGCGCTGCGCGACCGGGGGATCGCCAACGGGCTGCAGGGTCTCGAGGAGGCTGGCCCGGGGCGAATCCGCGAGATCGAGCCGCACGTGGTCGGCCTGCGGGCGCTGTGGGTGCCCGAGACCGGGATCACCGACTTCGAGCGATTCGCGCTCGCCCTGGCCGGGGAGATCGAGCGCGCCGGCGGGACGATCGCGACGGGTCGGCGGGTGGCGGGGCTGCGACGCGTCGCGGCGTCGAACGGCCCGGGCAGGGAGTGGCTCGTCTCGACACCGACCGGTGCGTACCTGGCGGGCGGCGTGGTGGCCTGCGCGGGGCTGCACTCGGACCGGGTCGCCCGGATGACCGGGCACGAGGACGGCGAGCGAATCGTCCCGTTCCGCGGCGACTACTACCACCTCCGGCCCGCCGCCCGGCACCTGGTCCGCG
>JAJYGO010000127.1 GCA_021785115.1 Chloroflexota bacterium
TGTGACGGGCGGCCACGGGACCTCGCCGGGCGCGCGTTCCTCGCGGAGCGCGGCGAGCGCCCGGAACAGCGTCCCGAGGTCCTTCCTCGCATCGTAGCGGCCGGTGAACACGAAGTACCGCGCGGGAAGGCCGAGCCTCGCGCGAAGGCCCGAGACGCGTTCCGGCCGCCCCGAGCCGGGCACGAACGCGCTCCCGGCGGCGAGCGGAACGACGGCGATCCGGTCGGATCGGACGTGCAGGAGCCGCCGCGCGGCGTCGGCGGTGGCATCGGAGCACACGATGAGGCGGGTCGCGTCGCGCAGGATGCGCGCGCGAAGCCGGTGACCGAACCGGGCGGCGGGACTGGCAGCGTAGATCGTCGGAAGCTCCCACGGCGCGAGGTCGAGGAGCGTCGCGACGACGGGCACGGCGGATCCCAGCGGAACGGCCCCGCCCGCGGTGTGGTACAGGACGCCGGCCGCGGACGGCTCCCCGCGGTCGGGATCGACGCGGAGCTCGGCCGACCGCAGCTGGAACGCGTCGACGGTCAGTCCGGCCGAGCGCAGGAACCGTGTCGTCGGCAGCACGCGCCGCCGCACCGCCACCGGCAGCCCATCGCGCTCGAGGTCGCGCGTCGGGTCGGGCCGGAGCAGTCGCAGGACGGGCACGAAGGACTCCCCCGGCAGGGGGTCGGCCGCGAACGCCGCCAGCAGATTGCGGAGATATGCCGCGGTGATCGGCGTGCGGTCCGGTTCCTGGAGCGGTCGCAGGTCGATGACGACCCGCGCCGGTGACGGCGGAGCATGGGTCGGCGGTTCGACGCCCACCAGCTCGCGCATCACGTCGCGCGTCGATCGGTACCGGAAGCGCTCGTCCCGGCCATTGTCGCTCCCACGACGGGGTCGATCGCCACCGGCGCGTCCACCGCGGCTGCCGCGTCGACTGCCGCACGTGGCCCGTCGGTCGCCACCGGCACGTCCGCCGCGGCTCGCGCGCCCATTCGGGGGCGTGCCCCCCCGGCCACCTCGGCCGCCCGCGTGCCGGCCACGAGGCTCCGGCCGCGCACCTCGTCCCAGCGCAGCGTCAGGACCACGAGCAGCGCCTCGACGACGATCCTGCGGGACATCTTGCTGACCCCGACACGGCGGTCCGGGAACACGATCGGGACCTCGGCGACACGCGCGCCGAGCCGCGTGGCGAGGTAGGTCGTCTCGATCTGGAAGACGTAGCCGCCGGCATGGACGCCGCTCCACGGGATCGTCGCGAGCAGCTCGCGCCGCCATGCCTTGAAGCCGCCGGTGAGGTCGTGGACTCCGAGGCCGAGCACGATGCGGGCGAACAGCGACCCCCCACGGGAGACGACCTTGCGGGCGAGGCCCCAGTCGCGCACCCCGCCGCCACGCACGTAGCGCGAGCCGATGACGAGGGAAGCGCCGTGGTCGAGCGGGTCGAGCAGGGCCGGGAGGTACGCCGGGTCGTGCGACCAGTCCGCGTCCATCTGGACGATTCGGCCGGCCCCGCCGTCGAGCGCGACCCGGAACCCGTCGACGTACGCGCGCCCCAGCCCCTGCTTGCCCGGCCGGTGGAGCACTCGCACGTGCGAATCGCCGGCCGCCAGCCCGTCCGCGAGCTCGCCCGTCCCGTCGGGCGACGCATCGTCGATGACGAGCAGCGTCGCGCCGGGAAGCCGCTCGAGGATGGCCCGCGCGATCCCCGGCAGGTTCTCGGACTCGTTGTACGTCGGAACGAGCACCCACGTGTCGTCGTACCGACGCTGCGGCTCCGGCGGCTCCATGCGCGCAGTGTACCGACGGCACGGGCGCCGGGGCCGCCGCTCCGACGCGTGCGCGCGCCCGAGCCGCGACACCGCGGCGCGCCGCCGGTCAGCCGATCAGCCGACCGACAGCGACGACGCCGACGCGACCGCCGTTCCGGTGAGCTCCATGCCGGACACGACGAGCCGCACGGTCCCCGGCTGGCCGGCGCGGAGCCGGAACACGGCCCGGAACGCGAGGCCGGTCGACGACGTGGCGGTCGCCGACACGGCGTACGGCGCGAGGCCGGGCTGCGTCACGACGAGCCGGGGCGCGACACGCAGCCGCTCGGCGGCGATGATCGTGACCGCGACGTTCTGCCCGGGACTCGCGGCCGCGACCGAGACGAGCCGGAACGGCTGCATCCAGATCGCGGTCCGGGTCAGCAGGGTGCCGACCGGGGTCGTCGCCGTGATCACCGACAGGTACTGGCCTGCCGGCAGGACACGGTACGTCCCCGGTGTCGTCCCGTCGCCCATGCCGTTCCAGGGCGCCGTCCAGGTCCCGGCACCAACGGCCAAGTTCCGCCAGAACGTCCGAACCGTGTGCCCGGTCATGTCCTGCACCGTCCACGTGACCTTCGCGGGCTGCGTCGTGGACATCGAGAGCACGGTGCGATCGGCGATGCCGTCGCGGTCGAGCGGGTAGAACACCGCGGGGACCGCACGCGCGCCCTTGATCGCGGTGAGCACCCGCGTCGCGACCTGCGCGGGCGCGCCGACCAGGCCGGACGTGCCGACCGGCGTGACCCGGACGGTGTACGTGCCGTCGGGGACGATCGTGCCGCCGTCCTCCCGGCCGTCCCACGTGAATCGCCCGGCCCCGGCGTTCGCGGGCACGGTCATGCGCCGGACCGGCTGGCCGGCCACCGTCGCGACTGACACCTCGAGCGTGGACGCCTCGTTCAGCTCGTACGAGACCGCGAGCGTGTCCGAGACCCCGTCACCGTTCGGCGTGAAGACCGACGGCGCGCTGACCGAGGCGAGAACGGGCGGACCGGACGCGACCGGGGTGATGACGGGAGCTGGCTGCGGCACCGGCGACGGCGGGGGAACGGTCGACGTGCCGGGCGCGGGCACGATGCTCCCCGGCTGGAGCGCCGCGGCGTCGGCACCGACCACGGACGACGTCAGGGCCTGCAGGTTTCCCGCGATCGAGCGGTAGAAGCCGGACGTCGCGGTCGACGGATCGAGGTGGAGCTGGGCACCGGGCGTGCGCGTGGAAGCGACGGAGATCGGCGCCGTCCCGTTCGCGCCCGCCGACATGAACAGCTGGTCGAGCGTCTCGGGCGGACCGAACAGGCCGGCGAAGAAGTCGTTCGCGCCCTGCAGCCCGACGGCCAGCACTGCGGTGGCGCCTCCGCCGAGGAAGCCGGCCGCGAAGTTGTCGACACGCTGCACGGCGACGGCCGGGGTCGGATCGGGGAGCCCGGGCTCGCTGTTGCCGCTCGCGTAGCAGAGATGGTTGAGGATCACGAGCGCGCCCGGCGCGAGACCGAGCGTCCGCATGTACTGCTCGCCGTAGTAGGTCAGCTGCGTCGTCGTGGCGTTCTCCACGGAGTCGAGCCCCATGCCGTCCTGCCGATCGGGCATCAGCGTCGTCGTGTAGGGTGACGGGAAACCGTTCCCGTGCCCGAGGTAGATCAGCACGTTCGCCCCTGCGGCAGCCGCCGTCACGGCGCTCCACGTCGCGTTCGGGTGGAACACCGTGACGACGTTCGCGCCACGCGCGGCGGCGTCCTGCGCGATCGTCGTTCCCCACTCGAGGTACGAGTCGGTCATCGATCCGACGGGCCCGACGACGACCACGACCTTCGGCGGCGTCGCCGCTCGAACGCCTGACGCGGATGGAATCACGGCGGCAAGTCCGGGCCCGAGGAGGGCCGCGCCGAGGATCGCGGACGCGATCACCGTGAGCGGCTGGCGGTGCATGGCGGCTCCAGGCTGGTGACGGGCACACCCGGCGCCCGTTTCACGACGGTCCCGGCAGCGTGCGCCCGGCCGGAACGCGCGACCAGTCGCGCGATGGTCCTGGTACCCCACGCGCGGCCGAAGCGCGGCATGGCGGCGGCCGAAGCGCGGCATGGTGGCGGCCGAAGCGCGCCATCTGGACGCTGCGGTGGGGATTCGCGCGTGCCACGCCGCACATCGCGCGCGGCGTGGCAGCATGGCGGCCGACGACGGCTGGAGGAACGGATGGACCTGGGGTTGGACGGGAGGGTCGCGCTGGTGCTCGGCGCGAGCCGCGGGCTCGGTCGCGCCTCGGCGCTGGAGCTGCTTCGCGAGGGAGCGTCGGTGATGCTCTCGGCACGGCACGAGAGGGCGCTCGCGAGAGCGGCGCATGACATCGCGGCCGAGGTCGAGTCGGCGCCATCCCATGCCGGCCTCGATCCCGTGACCGCGGACGACGCCGACATCTGGCTCGCGCCGCGCGGCCGGCGGTCCGCGGCCGAGCGTGTCGCGTTCGTCCCGGGCGACCTCTCCGAGCCCGACACCGCGGTCCGCCTCGTCCGGTCGACAGTCGAACGCTTCGGGCGCCTCGACGTCGTCGTCGTCAACGCCGGGGGCCCGGCGCCGGGGCCGTTCGAATCGCTCGGCGAGGACGACTGGCAGCGGGCGGTCGATCTCACGTTCCTGTCGGCCGTGCGGGTCGCCCGCGCCGCGATCCCGCACCTCCGCGACGAGCGCGTGCGGCGTGCGGGAGGTGGCCGCCTGATCTTCATCGAGAGCGGCAGCGTCAAGCAGCCCGTCGCGAATCTCGTCACGAGCAACTCGGTGCGGCTGGCCGTCCAGGGCCTCATGAAGACGCTCTCGGTCGAGCTCGCGCCCGACGGCATCCTGGTCAACGCCGTCGGACCGGGCCGGATCGACACGGACCGCGTGCAACAGCTCGACGAGGACGCCGCGGCCAGGACCGGTCAGTCGGTCGACGAGGTCCGGGAGGCGCACGTCCGGACGATCCCCGTCGGGCGGTACGGCGAGCCGTCGGAGCTCGGCGCCGTCGTCGCGTTCCTCGCCTCGCGCCGCGCCAGCTTCGTCACCGGGACGCTCATCCCCGTGGACGGCGGGCAGATCCGGTCGGCGCTGTAGCCGACTCGGTCACTCCCGGAGCGCCTCGCGGCGGGCGCTCGGCCACGCGGTCGCCCGCGCGCCGTTGCCCGGCGTCCGATCCCCGTACCATCTCCGCATCACCCTCCGCGTCCCCAGGCCATCGCTTGCCGATCGCGACCAGGAGCTACGCGTGCACCTCTTCCTCGTCGGCGCCGGGCCCGTCGGGCTCGTGACCGCCGTCGGCTTCGCCCGCCTCGGCCATCACGTCACCGTCAGCGACATCGACACCGCGCGGGTCGCCACGCTGGCGGGCGGACGCTCGCCGATCTTCGAGCCGGGCCTCGAGGAGGCGCTCCGCGCGCAGACGGCGGCCGGGCGGATGGACTTCACGGTCGAACCGACGCCACCGGCAGGGGCCGCCTTCTCGATCGTCTGCGTCGGAACGCCCACGGACGCGTCCGGGCCGCTGTCCACGGCGCAGGTCGAGTCGGTCGTCGCCTCGCTGCTCGCCTCCGCCCCACCCGAGCACGTCGTCGCCGTCCGCTCGACGCTTCCCGTCGAGGGGCCCGACCGCCTCGCGCGACTCGTCGCCGATCGGCGCGCCGCCGGGCCGTGCCCGACCGTCGTGACGAACCCCGAGTTCATGCGGGAAGGTGCCGGACTGCGCGACTTCGACGTGCCGAGCCGCGTGGTGACGGGGTGGCTGTTCCCGGAGGATCGCGAGGCGGCCCAGGCGGTCGCCGATCTGTACGAGCCACTGAACGCGCCGACGCTCGTGGCCGACGCCCGGTCGGTCGCGCTGATCAAGCTCGCGTCGAACGTCTTCCTTGCCACGAAGATCGCGTTCGCGAACGAGCTCGCGCTGATCTGCGACGCGGCGGGAGCGGACGTGGACCTGGTCACGGCCGGGGTCGGGATGGACGACCGGATCGGGAAGGCGTTCCTCAGCGCCGGCCCGGGAATCGGGGGATCCTGCCTGCCGGAGCAGACCGTGGCGCTGCCGCTGCTGTCGTCGCGGCTCGGGGTGCCGACGCCGCTCATCGATGCCGTCAGCCGATCGAACGTCTCCCACCAGCAGGCCGTCGTCGGGCGGCTCGGGGCGCTGCTGGGCGAGCCACTCGGCGGCGCCCGGATCGCGCTGCTCGGGCTCGCGTTCAAGGCCGGGACCGACGACGTGCGCGAGTCTCCTGCGCTCGCGATCGCGCGCGAGCTCCGCGTGGCGGGGGCGACGATCGCGGGGTTCGACCCGCAGGCGGCGGTCACCGCTCGCCGGGCCGACCCGTCGCTCGACGTCGCTCGCGACGCCCTCGAGGCGGCACGAGGCGCTGCGGCGGTCGTCATCGCCACGGAGTGGCCCGAGTTCAGGTCGCTCGACTGGACGGCGATGCGCGCGGCGATGCGCGGCGACCTCGTCTACGACACGCGGAACGTCGTGGATCGGGCCGCGGTCCTGCGGGCCGGCCTGCGCCTCGAGATCCTGGGCCGGCGCGTCTGACGCCGGCGGTCCGCCGCCGGCGGGTCTGCCACGCGCCGGACGGTGGTTCGCGGCCGCGGGACGGGGGTTCGCGGGCCGCCGGGTCGTGCTCGCGGACGCGGGACGGGCGTTCGCGGCCCGCCGGACGGTCCGCGGCAACGCGACCGCTACGGCGAGGGGCTGGGCAGCGGCAGCGACGACGCGGCGGGCCCAGCCGAGGCCCCTGCGCTCCCGTCCGGGGTGCCGGACGCGGCGGGCAGGGGCGGCAGGCCGCCGTGGTAGTCGGTGATCACGAGCACGTACTCGAGGCCGCCGAGGTTGGAAGCCGGGCTGATGAACGCCGTCTGCACGACGGCGTTCGGGTCGCGCTGCACGTCGACGACGGTGCCGATGAGAAGGCCCTTCGGAAACGGCGACCGGATGCCGTTGCCAAGGTCGATGCCGGCGGTCACGACCATGTCCCCGTCGGCCACCTTCTCGGTCGACGGGATGTCCTGCATGACGAGCGTCCCGCCCAGCTGCCCCGCGACGTTCCCCGTCGCCCGGCTCGACTGGATCAGGCCGATGACCGTCGATCGCGTGTCCGTGATCAGCAGCACGCGGCTGAAGTCCGAGCCGACGGTGACGACAGAGCCGACGAGCGCTCCGCCATCGGCGACGACCACGTCGTTGAGCTGGATCCCGCGGTCGGTGCCGGCGTCGATCGTGATCATCCGCGTCACCTCGGACGACTCGCGGCTCACGACCGTGGCGGCGACGGTCTGGTGGCCGAGCGAGCGCTGCACGCCGAGGAGCGCGGACAGCTGATCGTTCTCGGACCGAACCTCCTGAAGCTGCTGGTTCTCGATCCGCAGACGCTCGTTCTCCTGCTGCAGCGCGCGATTGTCGCCCTGGAGCCGGTCGATCTCGCCGAGCGCCCCGACGACCGCGCCGCCCGCCCGCGTCGCGCCTGCCAGCGCCGACTCGATCGGCGTCAGGAGATTCCCGACCGCGACCTGCAGGTCGCGCATCGGCGGGGTCGAGCCGAGCGCGAGGAGGAAGAGCCCGGCGGCCATGAGGACGGCCCACAGGATGGCGCGCCTCCGGCTCGCGCGTGTCGGAAACATGCCGGAGCTCCAGCGTGCCGCCGCGTCAGCGCCGCAGCCGGGTGTACGTGTCCGGGACCAGCGACCGCTCCATCGCCTCGAGCTCCTCGAGCGCCCTGCCCGTGCCGCGCGCCACGCACGTCAGCGGATCGTCCGCGACGTGGACCGGCATCTGTGTCGCCTCGGCGATCCGGCGATCGAGCCCCTGCAGCAACGCGCCGCCGCCGGCCAGCACGATCCCCTGGTCCATGACGTCGGCCACGAGCTCCGGCGGCGTCTCCTCGATCGTGTCCTTGACGATGTCGACGATCTGCTGGACCGAAGCCTCGATCGCCTCCCGCACCTGCTCCGCGGCGACCTCGACCTGACGTGGCAGCCCCGTCAGGAGGTCGCGGCCACGAAGCGTGACCCGCATCTCGTCCCACTCCCCGGGGTATGCCGACCCGAGCGCGATCTTGATGTCCTCTGCGGTGCGCTCTCCGACCAGCAGGTTGTACTCGCGCCGCCCGAACGTGACGATGTCCATGTCCATCTCGTCGCCGCCGATCCGGATGCTCCGGCTCGTGACGATGCCTCCGAGGCTGATCACCGCGACCTCGGTCGTGCCTCCACCGATGTCGACGATCATGCTGCCCGACGGCTCGCCGACGGGGAGGCCGGCCCCGATCGCGGCCGCCATCGGCTCCTCGATGAGCCGCGCCCACCGCGCGCCCGCGTTCATCGCCGCGTCCCGCACGGCGCGCTTCTCGACCTCGGTCACGCCCGACGGGACGCCGAGCAGCATTCGCGGCCGCGGGATCAGGCCGACCCGGTCGTGAACCTTGTTCACGAACGCCCGGATCATCTCGCCGGTCACGTCGAAGTCGCTGATGACGCCGTCGCGCAGCGGCCGGATCGCGATGATGTTCGCCGGTGTCCGGCCGACCATCCGCTTCGCCTCCGCACCGATCGCGAGCACCTTGCGGGTCTTGACGTCGAGCGCGACGACGCTCGGCTCGCTGATCACGATGCCCCGGTCACGAACGTGGACGAGCGTGTTCGCCGTGCCGAGATCGATCCCGATGTCGCGGGAGAAGAGGCCGAAGAAGGCGTCGAGCATGCTCGTGGCGGACCTGCCTGTTGTCGTGCGGGCGAGAGGCGGCGGGTGCGCCGGGCGTTGGATCGGGCGGACCAGCGGCGGAGGCAGTATAGCCAGCGACCCGAGGCGTTCGGAGGGGGTACACGCCGCGAAGACGCGTGACCGGTGGCGCGACGAGCGTGAGGGGGCGGCGGGACGACGCGCACGGGGCTCGCCCGGGAAGCCCCGTGCCGCTCGCAGGTCCGCCGCGTGGCGCTCGCCGGTCGGGGGCGCTCACCGGTCGCCGCCCGGGCGCTCGAACGCGACCCCACGGTCGCGCAGGCTGACGAAGGCGTCGTGCCCGATCACGAGATGGTCCAGCACCGGCACGTCGAGCAGCCGGCCTGCCGCGATCGCCTCGGCAGTGAGGTGCAGGTCGTCGGGGCTCGGCGTGGGGTCGCCCGAGGGGTGGTTATGGACGAGGATGACGCCGGCGGCGGACTGTCGCACCGCGTCGCGGAACAGCTCGCCGACGCGGACGAGCGCTGTCGAGACGTTCCCCTGGTACACCGTCTGGACGCCCAGAACCTGGTTCTTCGTGTTGAGCAGGACGACGCGCAACTCCTCCCGTTCGAGCCGTCCCATCTGCATGACGAGCCGGTCGGCCACGTCCCGAGGCGTCCGTATCGTGACGCGCCCAGTCGGCCAGTCGGCGAGCAGCCGGCGTCCGAGCTCGAACGCCGCGACGAGCTGTGCCGCGCGCGCCGATCCGACGCCCGGGAGTGACTCGAGCTCGACCGGCCCCGCGGCGGCGAGCCCGGCGAGACCTCCGTGCCTGGCGAGCGCCTCCGAGGCGAGCTCCACCGCGCTGTGGCCCGCCGCTCCGCTCCCCCACAGCAGCGCGATCAGCTCGGCGTTCGCCAGCCCGCCCGGTCCCCTCGACGCGAGCCGTTCACGCGGCCGGTCCTCGGCCGGGAGCTCGCGGATGAGCCGCGGCGCGAGCGTCGACTGCGACATCGATGACCTCCCTGGTGGCCGCGACTGCGGTGGGCAAGGTCGCAGATGTGGCAACGGCGCTGCGTGAGGCCGACGCCACCGTCCGACCTCCCGTCCAGCGGGGCCCGACGCGCGCCCGGCCGCAGCCGGCGGTCTTCCTGCTCCGTAGCTCGGCCTCAACGGCCAACTGGCGCCCCCGGGCCCGAACGACGGAGCCCGCCGATTCCTCCGCCATCCGGACCCGAGAGCTGCGCCGATTGTGCTCGCCGGCACTCACCACGGGCTTCGCCGCGGCTTGTCGCGGACTTGCCGGCCGGAGAGATCGAGGTGGCCTCTTCGCCAGCTGTCGCCGCGCGATGTCCGCCGCCTGCGCCTTTCGGGAACGCGTCAGGTGCGGAACGACGTCGCCGAGAGCAGCAGCGCGACCGAGATCGCGTTGAACGTCATGTGGCCCGCCATCGAAGCGACGATCCCGCGTCGCGCGAAGAGCCAGCCCAGCACGTACCCGATCGGCAGGATCACGACGAACTGGAGGATGGCCGTCCGCGCGATGTTGCCGGTCCCGGCGCCGATCACGTTGACGAGATGCGCGGCCGCGAAGAACAGCGTGGCCCGGATCAGAGCGGATCGCAGCCCGAGGTCTCGCCACCACGCCGTCATCGAGAACCCACGGAAGAACGCCTCTTCCCCGAACGGCGCGATGATCGCGGCGGCGAGCACCGTCTCGAACGCGCCCGGCACCGACCGCGGGGCGGGCACGACGTCCGGCAGTTGCGCCCCGAGGAGCACGGCGAGGAGACCCGCGAGCAGCTGGACGACGAAGTACGCCGGGACGACGACGGCGATGCCGGTGAGGGCGTCGACCGGCAGCCGTGCGAGCGCGGCCGGCGTCGTCGGCCAGCCCATCGACCGCCAGTCCATGACGTGCGGCCGAACGACGAACAGCCAGATCCCGGCGAGGTACCCGAACGTCGTCAGCGACACGGCCACGAGCGTCCCGCCCGACCCGGCGACGAGCGAGAGCCGCCCGGACGCTGCGAGCAGCCCGGCGACGAGCGAGATCGCGATGACGATCAGGACCAGGAGGATCAGCGGCGACGGGCCACGATACCGCTCGGGCGGCCGTCCCGCACGGGCCCGGAGCTGGTAGGCGGCGGCGACCGCGAACGCGGCGGCGAGCGCGCCGAACGCCCCGACCGAGAGGACGAGACGGAGCGGAGTGCCAGGGAGCGCGCTCCCCTGGGCCTCCACGACACCGGTGGCGGTGAGCAGGGCGACGCCACCGAACGCCAGGAGCCACGCGGCGACGAACAGCCCGCGCGCGGGTGGCGGGGTCACCGGCGGCGGCGGCCAGGCCGAGTGCACGCCCGGCGCCGCATCCCATGAATTGCTTGCGGTCGCCCCGGGTCGGTCAGACGCGGGCGTGTCCGAGCCGGAGCGCGAGTCGGAGGCCCCGTCCCGGCGCGTCTCGCCGGTCGGGCCGGGGTCGTGGGTACCGTCCGAGGGGCCGGGTCCCCACGCCGGGTCCCGGCCGTCCGTCACGGCAGCGTGGTCGGGCCGGGCTGCTGATCCGCGCGGAACTCCATGGACCCGCCGGCGATGGCCGGCTGCGTGTCGGGCGCCGGGGTCCGGACGCCGCGCCGCCCGGTCGGCGCCGGCCGGGAGGCGGCGACCCGCGGCGGCACGAGGTCGGTCCCGCACCAGGCGCACACGTTCCAGTCGAGCTCGACGCGCCGGCTGCACGACGGGCAGAGCCGCCGCAGCTGGTTGCGGCAGGTCGGGCAGACCAGCCAATCGGGTTCCACCCGTCGGTCACAGTTCGCGCAATGCGGCTGCGCCTCGATCTCGCGGAGCATCGCCTCCTCGGCGATCGCCCGCTCGTTCGACTCCGCGACGGTCTCGCCGGGGCGGATGAGCCGGTACAGGAGCAGCCCGAACGGGAAGAGCACGGGCGTGAACAGGATGACCAGGATCGCGGCGAGGTAGGGGAGGATCGGGTTCGCGGTCCGCGACTGCGCATCGCGAAACGCCCAGTAGGCGCAGGCGAGCCAGACGAACACGATGTAGACGGCGATCGCGCGCCCGATGAGCTGGACGTGGGAGTCGCCCAGGAACGTGTTGATCGCATCCCCGACCGGCGAGAGGATCTGAGACAGGGACATGTGGTGACTGGCGCCTCCGAGTGCCGGTGAAGCCGACCGAGTGTACCAGAGGGTCTCCCGCGTTCCCCTTACGGGACCGTGCCAAAGCTCCAGAGGAGTGTGCGTATCGACGACCCCAGCGCGGCCACCAGGACGGCCAGGAGCCACGCCCCGACGAGCACGACGGTGGCTGCCGCGAGCTCGGCGGGCGACGGTCCGGGCGCCGACATCGTCGCGCTGTAGGCGTCGCGCGCCGACGGCCAGGCGAGCTCGACGACCCCGACGGCGAGCG
>JAJYGO010000187.1 GCA_021785115.1 Chloroflexota bacterium
CCGATCCGGCGCCGACCCCGGTGCCCGACCCGACCGCCGCGCTGGACCCGACCCCGGTGCCAGACCCGACCCCGAGCCCGGCATCGGACCCCACTCCCTCCCCCGAACCCACGCCGGCGGCCGACCCGTCCACCTCGCCGGGCCCCTCGGCGTCTCCCGATCCCTCGCCGTCGCCGACCCCCCTGCCGCCGGGCACCGTAGGCCCGGAGGGCGGGACGATCGGCGGTGCGGGCGTGTGGGTCCAGGTGAGCCCGGGCGCGCTCGCCTCACCGACGGCACTCAGCCTGCGGGCCGCGGGCGGCATGCCGGACTTCGACGGCGCGCCGTCGCTCGCCGGGTATGCACTCGGCGCGGCAGACGCGGCCTCGGGCGATCCGCTCGTCGTGTTCGGGGCCGGGGTCGCGCTGCGAGTCCCCATCACGTCGATCGACCTCGGCGGCGCCGATCCGGCAGACCTGCGCATCGCCCGCTTCGACCGCGCCTGGTCGGTCCTCGCCACCACGAACGTCGACGGCGTCCTCGTCTCCGGGATCCCGGGGCCGGGCCTCTACGGGGTCGTGGAGGTCGTGTCCGCGGGCCCCGCCGACGGAGAAGTCACCCAGACCACCGACGCACCCGACCGGGGCCGTCACCGGGTGGATCCGGGTGGCCTGCTCGCCGTCGAGGTGGACAGCCGGGCCCTCCGGAAGCTGCGCGACGCGCGCCTCACCGAGCTGATCCCGCCCGGCTGGGCGGTGGTCGTAGCCGACGGCGGCTCGGTCGACGCGTCGATCGGCGAGATCTCGTGGTCCTCGCGAACTGTCCGGGCCGGCACCTCCACCGCGCACCGGATCGTCCTGCGCGCGCCGCTCGTCTCACCCGACGACGGTCGCCCCGCGTTCACGGCCTGCTTCCAGGCCCGCATCGGACATCGCGGCGGCCAGGCCACGACCCCGCCGATCACCGTCCTGGTCGCGCCACTCGTCGTCGTCGGGCACGCAACGCTGGCGGAGGTCGACGCCGTCTCGCTTGCGCCGGTCTACTTGCCAGAGGATGCGGCGATCCTGGCGCAGCAGCGCTACATGCCGTTCCGGATCCGCTTCCAGGTCCGGAATGCGGACTCCACCCCGGTCGACTGGACGCCCCAGCTCGACGTACGGGCAACCGGGAACGGGACGTTCGCCATCGTCCCATCGCTGCGGCGGGTCGATGGCGAGCCGTTCTACGTCACCAGGGAATGGCAGCGTCCGGCCGGCGGCGACGGCACGCAGCTGGGCCCCGAATCCGAGGCGATCAGTGGCGACCAGCTGCGGTCGCACGACACCGACGACAGCAACCAGTCGCCGGCGGTCGGGATCCATTCGATGGGTCAGAACCCGTTGCCGACCTTCTCCCTCGCCCCGCTCTCGTATACCGAGATCGAGTTCAGCGTAAGGGCGACCGTCGATGCGGCCTACTCGGGGCTCTACGAGTTCCGCGTGACCGACGCGGGCCGTGACTTCGCGGGGGCCCGGACCGCGTGGCTGCACATGGGGACAAAGCCGGCGGTGGAGCTCACGCCCGGCCAGCGGGTGGGGGTGCCCGTGGCGGGATCGCCGCCGGACGTTGCCGGTGTGGCCGCTCCGGCGACGTACGCCGGCAGCCTGCCCCGGATCCAGGGAACGGCGCTGGCGGGTGGCGTCGCGTACACGCTGGAGCCCGGCGCCATTTCCGGGCCGGACCGAGGCCTCAGGTATGCGCTCGATGCTGCGGTCGCCCCTCCTGCGCCGGCCGCCTCGCTCGTGTCGACGGCCGCGGGCGCCGCGGCGGGCGCGTTCGTCAGCCCGCATACCGCCTACTCGCTGACCAGCGACACCTGCGGCGCCTGCCACCGCGCGCACGTCGCCCAGGGCTCGAACCTGCTGGCGGCCACTGCCCCCCAGGCGAACCTGTGCCTCTCCTGCCATGACGGCACGGGTGCGAGCACGAACGTCGCGGCACGGTACGCCGACGCATCCCTCCCCGCCAACGACCCCACCACGGCCTCGATCTACCGGCACGACGCCCTGGTGCCCACGAGCCACACCCGATCCGACCAGAACGAGTTCCAGGACGCATCCGGCCAACCGATCCTCAACCGTCACTCGGAGTGCTCGGACTGCCACGAGCCCCACCGCGCGACGAGCACGGAGAGCGCGCAGACGAGCACGGGCTGGACGCTGTCCGGGCGCGAGGACGGGATCTCCGGGGTGGCCGTCACGAACGGAGTCGCCGGCTCTGGGCCGTCCTACACGTTCCTCGACTCGTGAGTACCAGCTGTGCCTGAAGTGTCACTCCGGCTTCACGACGTTGCCGGACCCGCAGGCCGGGGCCCCGTCGCAGTGGGCGATCGACAAGGGCGTCGAGCTCAACCCGGCGAACCTCTCCTACCACCCGCTGGAGGCGCCCGGGAAGAACGCAACGAGCGCGATGGCCGGCAGCCTGAGCGGGACGTCGCCCTTCAAGCTCTGGACGTTCACGACGGGCAGCACCGTGCGCTGCGTGAATTGCCACGCTGATCCGAGCACGCTCGCCGCGGGCACCCCGCCGTCGGCGGGATCCGACCTGGCCCCCCACGTGAGCCCGTATCGCAGCCTGCTGCTGGCGAACTACCGCGACCGGGTGCTCGAAGCGGGCGGCGCCCCGTACGATGCGACCGACTTCGCGCTGTGCTACCTCTGCCACGCCGAGGCGCCGTACCGGGACACCAGCGGCGACTGGCGGCAGGACACCAACTTCAGCTTCCACGGCTACCACGTGAGCCGGCTGGCCGGCAAGGGCCCTGGGGGGATGTCGATGGATGGCGCGGGCCAGGGCGGCGGAAACGCGATCTGTGCCGAGTGCCACTTCCGGATCCACTCGACTGCGTCGCGCAACGACTTCCGCACGGGCACCCAGCAGACGGGGACGGACGGCGGGCTGGTGGTCTTCGCGTCGGACGTGACGTCCGACGGGGGGACGCTGAGCTGGGTTCGCACGGGGGAGAGGAGCGGCTCCTGCACGCTGAGCTGCCACGGGCAGAGCCACCACGGCGAAGGCTACTGACCGCACCGAGCCGGGCGGCCGTGCCCGATGGAGCGGGGCACCGTCCGGTCGATACAGCCGGGCCTGTACCCCCGGGTCGGCTCCGTCGCGCCCCGAGCCCGCGGGCCTCTATCCGAAACGTGACGCTCGGCGGATGGCCTGCGAAATCGCTCAAATCGACAATCACCCCAGGCGACGGCCGGCGCCCCGGGCGATCGATCGCCGCCTGGACAGGGAGGCCAGATGGACCGGACGGAACGCGCGGCGTGACACGGGGATCGTCACGATGACCGCCGACACGAAGCCGACCCGACACGACGCAGCCGCCCGCGCGGAACAGGAGATGCTCGCCCGGCTCGGGCTGACCGCGACGGCCACCAGGCAGGAGATCGAGACCGCGCGCGACGACATCGTGCAGTACCTGGCGGGTGCGCCGGCCGGCCTGAGCGTGTGGGCACGGCGCCAGGAGGCGCTGGTCGATCAGGCCTACGCTCTGCTCTCCGATCCGGCAGCCGATCTCGAGCACGCCCTCCCGTTCGAGACGGGAACCGACGAGGGCGCCCACGCCAGCGCGGCTCCGCCGACAGGCGACGGAGCCGGTCGCCTAAGGGCGGTCGAGGCTGCCGTCAGGCGCCGTCCTGGGCCGGTCATGCGAACCCTCGCGGCCGCGCTGGCGCTGGCCGGAGTCCTCACCGTCGGCTACATCGTGTATGCGGCCGGCGCGCCCGCCCTCCCCGGCATCAGCGGCACGCCGGCTCCAGAGGCGTCCGCCAGCATCGACACGGCCCGCGTGGCCCAGCTGATGGGGCAGATCCAGCAGGACCCGAACGACATCGCCGCGCTGACCGAGCTCGGTGACGCCTACTTCACGGCCCGCGACTACCAGACAGCGGCGACCTGGATGTCCAAGGTGCTGGCGGTCGACCCGCAGAACGTCAACGCGCTCATCGGGCTGGGCGCCGCGAAGTACAACCAGGGCGACCTGGCGGCGGCCGAGACCGATTGGCGCGCGGTCATCGCAATCGCGCCCACCAACCAGGAGGCCTACTACGACCTCGGGTACGTCTACCTCAGCACGAACCCGCCCGACATGACACAGGTCCGGGCGATGTGGGACAAGGTCATCGAGATCGATCCCACGACCGACGTGGCCCGGACGGTCCAGACCCACCTCGCGAGCCTGGCGACGGCCAGCCCGGCCGCGACTGGCGCTGGCTCGCCCTCGGCGGTGCCGGCATCCGGCCCGGACGTGACGAGCTCGAGCGCGCCGGGCGCGTCGGGGTCGGACGCTCCGACGTCCTCTGCGCTGCCCTCGAGCGGCCGCTGACGGCGATGGGCGGGATCGGGATCCTGGTCGCGTTCCTCGGCGGGATCGTCTCCTTCGCCTCGCCGTGCTGCCTGCCACTCGTCCCCGCGTACGTGGGGTACATGGTGGGCACCATGCCGGACGGGTCGGCGGCGCGCCGCAGGACCGCGTTCGCCCAGGCCCTCGCCTTCGTGATCGGGTTCTCGGCCGTCTTCATCGGGCTGTGGGCCTCGATCGGGCTCGTCGGGTACGTCCTGCGCGACTACGCGGGGTTCCTGCGGCAGGCTGGGGGCGCGGTGCTCGTCTTCATGGGGCTGCACGTGGCGGGGCTCATTGACGTGGCCGCCCTGTACCGGGAGGTCCGCCTGCCGATCGGACCGTTCGCGACGGGAGCGGCCGGCTTCGGTGCCGCCGGCGGGACGGGGTTCCGCGGCGCAGGTGCCGCCCCGGACCGGACCCCGAGCTACACCCGATCTGCCCTGCTCGGCATCGTCTTCGCGGCCGGGTGGACGCCGTGCATCGGCCCGATCCTGGGCGGGATCATCGGCCTCGCGTCGGTGAGCTCGAGCGTCGCCCAGGGCACCATCCTCCTGATCGCGTACGCGGCGGGCCTCGCCATCCCCTTCGTCCTCGTGGCGGTGGGCGCCACCGCCGTCAGTGCCCGTCTCGGCTGGCTTCGCGATCACCACCGGCTCGTCTCCGCGGTGACCGGCGCGATGCTCGCGTCGGTGGGGTTCCTGATGATCACCAACGCGTTCGTCCGCCTGTCCGGGCTGGTCGGCCCGCTCTCGTGAGGTTTCCCCAAGATGAGTGAGACGGTCCACGGCCGGCCGATCGCGGAGCCGGCGGACGACCTCGACGGCGCGCTCGCGATCTCACCGGCCGATCTGCTCGAGCGGATCTGGCGCGTGTTCATCTCGATGCGCACCGGTCTCGCGCTGATCCTGGGCGTGGCCGTGCTCGGGCTCATCGGGACGCTGGTCGTCCAGGCGCCGCCCGGCCTGTCAAGCGATCCGGCCGCCCACGACGCGTGGCTCGCCTCGGTCCGCGCGAAGTACGGGGGCTGGACAGGCATCCTCGACGCGCTCGGCTTCTTCTCCATGTTCGGCTCGATCTGGTTCCGGGGCCTCGTCGCGCTCCTGATGACGAGCGTGGTCGCCTGCTCCGCAAACCGGGCGCCGCATCTCTGGCGCCAGGCCACCCACCCGCGCCTCGAGATGAGCCCGGCGTTCTTCGATCATGCCGCGATGGGCGCGACGATCGCTGGCGAGGAGCCCATCCGGGTGACCGCGGACCGCGCGGTCGCCGCCCTGCGCCGCCGCCGGTTCCGGACCCTGGTGGTCATGCAAGACGACCGCATCCATGTCTACGCGGATCGCTTCCGGTGGGCCCCGTTCGGGACGGTCATCGCACACCTCAGCCTCGTCCTCGTCCTCGGTGGCGTCATCATCGGGACGAGCTTCGGGTTCCGGAACGGGGACTTCGCGGCGCCCATCGGCTCGCTGGTCGACGTGGGCAATGGGACCGGCCTGACGCTCGAGGCCACGGCGTTCACCGATTCGTACAACGCCGAGACCGGGGCACCGAGCGATTACGCCAGTGACATCGTCCTGTACCGGGACGGGGTGCAGGTGGCGGCACAGACCGTGCGCGTGAACCAGCCCCTGCGCTACGGCGACGTCAGCTTCTACCAGTCCTTCTTCGGGCCGGCCGCGGCCATGCGGATCGCGGACGCGAACGGCACCGTCCTGTTCGACCGCGGCGTCCCGCTGCTCTTCGGGTCGAACGACGGGAGCGAGCCGGTCGGGCAGATCGCGCTGGCCGAGCAGGGCCTTCGAGTGCTCGTCGTCGCCGCCGCATCGGGCGAGGTGAGCCCGACGATCAAGCCTGGCCAGATCCAGGTGGAGGTCTACCCGGTCGGGTCGCAGACGCCGGTCGACCTCAAGGTGATCGACCAGGGCAAGCCGGCCACGATCGGTCCGCTCGACGTCACCTTCGTCCGGGAACGCCAGTTCACCGGGCTCATCGTGGCGCGCGACCCGGGCGCGATCCTGGTCTGGTCCGGGGCGATCGCGCTGATGCTCGGGGTCTGCCTCGTCTTCTTCTTCCCGAACCGGCGGATCTGGGCGCAGATCAGCGGCACGCGCGACGGGGCCGATGTCCGGGTCGGCGCGCTCGTCCGCCACGACGTCGCGTTCCAGTCCGAATTCCAGCGCCTCATCGAGGACCTTCGCCGCGACCTCGCGGGTCGGGCAGAGAGCTGAACGAAGGGACGGATGCATGTTCAAGATGTCGGAGTACAGCTTCGTCGCCGGGCTCCTGTCGGCGGCGCTGGCGCTCCTCTGCTACGGGGCCGCGTTCGCATCCGTGCGCGTTGCGCACCGGCGCGCGGTCCTGGCGCCGGCGGGTGCGGGCGCAGGCGCGTTGCCCGTGGGCGGCAGCGCCTCGGTGACGATCGGGACGCGCGGCCCGAGCGGGCTGGCGACGTACGGAACGCTGATCGCGTGGCTCACGTTCGCCTTCCTGACCGCCTCGCTCCTCTTCCGCACGATCGCGGTGGGCCACGGACCGTTCGCCAACATGTACGAGTTCTCCGTCGCCTTCGGGTGGGGTGTCACGGGGGTCTACCTGTACTTCGAGCGCCGGTACCATCAGCGCGTCCTCGGACTCATCGCGCTCCCGATCGCGCTGGCCCTGCTCCTGTACGCCACCACGATCCGCTCAGCGTCCGAACCGCTCGTGCCGGCGCTCCAGAACAACCTTCTGCTCACCGTTCACGTCGCGGTGGCGATCGTCGCCTACGGGACGTTCTCGGTCGCGTTCGCGGCCGCGGTCCTTCACCTGATCCAGCCGGAGACGGGTCGGCGCGGGCTGCCGCGCCCGGAGCTGCTCGACGAGATCTCGTACCGCTCCGTCGTGATCGGCTTCCCCTTCCTCACCCTCACCATCGTGCTCGGCGCGGTGTGGGCGGACGTCGCATGGGGCAGCTACTGGAGCTGGGACCCCAAGGAGACGGCGTCGCTCGTGACGTGGCTCATCTACGGCGCCTACCTCCATGCCCGGGTGGTCCGCGGCTGGCGCGGATCGCGAGCCGCCTGGCTGCTCGTCATCGGGTTCGCCGCGACGCTGTTCACGTACTTCGGCAACCTCTTCTTCGGCGGCCTCCACAGCTACAGCGGCCTGAACTAGCAGATCGGCCACGGCCGGAAGAACGGAGCCAGGAGATGCGAGCGATTGGAGCCCAGGCACGGGCCACCGCCGAGCACGCCACCGGTCGCCGCCCGGCTGGCGCGATCACCACCCTGCTGATCCTGGCCGTCACGGCGGGGGTCATCCTGGCCGCCGCGTTCCTCTCCGATCGGGGCGCATCGGGGGGGGCCGCCGGCGGCGTTACCGCCGTGTCGGTCAGCGGCACTGCGTCGGGCGCGGCACCCGTCGTCGGCAAGTCCGCGCCTGACTTCACGGCGACGACCACAGACGGGCGTCAGGTCCGCCTGAGCGACTACATCGGGCACCCGGTCTGGCTGACCTTCGGCGCCAGCTGGTGCCAGCCGTGCCGTGCCGAGAACCCGGACGTGGAGGCCGCGTACCGCGGTTTCGAGGCGCGGGGGCTCGTGGTCCTCCAGGTCTTCATGTCGGAGGATGCCGCTGCCGTCCGCGACTACTCGACGCGGGTGGGCATCAGCTACCTGACGGTGCCCGATCCCGACGAACGGCTGGCCGCCCAGTACCGCATCCTCGGCATTCCGTCCCACTTCTTCATCGACTCCTCGGGCAAGCTCGCCAGGCTCAGGATCGGCAGCCTCGACCCGCAGTCGATGCGCGCCGCGCTGGAGGGACTCACCGGGTGATCGGGCGCGCCCTCCGGCGCATCCCCCACCCGCCGCTGTCGAGCCGCCGCGGGCTGTTCACCCTGTTCATCCTCGTCGCGGCGCTCGGCGCGACTTCCACGATCGGCACGGTCGTCGCCGTGCAATGGACCGAGACCGCGGATTTCTGTGGTCGCTGCCACACCATGGGCCCGGAGCTCAAGGCGTACGAGATGTCGCCACACCGCGAGGTGGCGTGCGTCCAGTGCCACACGGAGCCGGGCATCGCGGGCTGGGTCAAGGCGAAGATCAACGGCACGAAGCAGCTCGTCCAGGTGCTGACGGGGACGTTCCCCAGGCCGATCCCGGCGCCCGACCACGCCCTCCTGCCGCCAACCAGCGTCACCTGCCTCAAGTGCCACGACATCGGGCCGCTCATCGCCAACGGTGGCCCGATCAAGCTCGTCCTCCAGAACCGATACCAGCTCGACGAGACGTCGACGCGAGACGCGATCGCGCTCGTCGTGCGGCCCTTCGGCTTCGGGTCGACTCCCGCCGCGGGCAGCGGCAACGTTGCCGCCGACGGGACGGCGAGCGCCGGCGGGGCAGCCGGGGCCACTGGCGGGGGAGGTGGCGCCGGCGGGGACGCGACCCCACGCGGGGTGCACTGGCACATCGCGTCGGACGTCGAGTACGCGGCCACTCATGAGCGCGCCCAGAAGATCGACTACGTCGCCATCGTGGGGCCCACCGGGGAACGTGAGGAGTTCATCGCCGCGGACGCCGTGACCGTCTCGGCCGACGTGGCTCCCGACATCGAACGCCTCCGCTCGGCAGGTCTCCGGCAGATGGACTGTATCGACTGCCACAACCGGATCGGGCACGGTGTGCCCGGCATCGACGAGTCGATCGACGATCACATCGACAGCGGTGAGATCAGCACGCAGCTGCCCTGGATCAAGCGCGAGGCGAGCGACCGCCTGTCGGTGGAGTACGCCTCGGTCGCCGATGCCGATCGCGCGATCGCCGGCCTGCGCGGCTTCTACACGCAACGCTATCCGCTGGTGGCCGCCGAGCAGCGCACGGCGATCGACAACGCCATCACGAGCCTCCAGACCATCTACCGGCTGGTGGCGACCCCCGACATGCGGGTCACACAGGCGACGTACCCGAACAACCTGGGGCACCAGACCGCGCCCGGCTGCTTCCGCTGCCACGACGGCGCGCACTACAAGGTGGTCAAGGGCGCGCTCTCGGACGAGACGATCCCGTCGCAGTGCGCGACGTGTCACACTTTCCCGCAGATCGGAAGCATCGAATCCGGCGTCCTGATCGGCCAGCGCCCGGACAGCCACAACGACCGGCTCTGGGTCTTCGACCACAAGGCGAGCGTCACGTCCGACGATCCCGCCAGCCAGTCATGCGGCGCGTGCCACACCAGGACGTACTGCCAGAACTGTCACCAGACGCCGGCGGTCAAGGTGTCCCACGACGGCATGATCCTGAATCATGCCAACGTGGCCCGGCAGGTCGGCGCCACCGCGTGCGCCTACTGCCACCAGCCCGCGTACTGTGCCCAGTGCCACTCGGACCCGGTGCTCCCCGTGGGCCCGGCCGGGAGCGGGCAGACAGGCGCACTCCGACACGACGATGCCGCCGCGCCAGCGCCACCCTAGCCTCGCGGGCGCCCGGAGCGCGCAGGTAGCCGGGACGACGGGAAGCCGGCGGTCGTCAGCGGTCGTCCTGCCCGCGGTCGGTCCGGAAGAGCGGGTGCCGGGGAGCGTCGAGCGCCGAGCACGTCACGGGGAGTGGCTGACGACCCGCGAGGCGAGCGCGCTCGTGGGCGTCTCGTCGGCGACGCTCCGTCGCTGGTGCGATGCCGGCGCCGTGACGGCATTCACGACACCCGGCGGCCATCGTCGGCTCGCTCGTTCGGCCGTGCTGGGACTCCTGACGGAGACGAAGCACGCGGCTCCCGCGACGGCACGGCTGGACACGGCGACCCGCCGGATCACGGGCATCTACCGCCGCGAGATCATCTCCTCAACCGGCTGGCCCGCGTGGGTCGGGGCACTTCCCGAACCCGATCGACAGGCGCTGCGCGCACGCGGTCGGCGGCTCGCCGCAGCGCTCGTCGGGTACCTTGGCGCGACGGCCCCCGAGGACCGCCAGGCGTGCCTGCGCGACGCGGAATCGGCCGCGGCCGACCACGGCCGCATCGCGGCGGCGCACGGTTCCCCGATGGGGGAAACCGTCGAACTGTTCCTCCGTGCCCGGGCGCCGTTTCTCCGGGAGATCGCGGCCCTGTCCCGCCGCGAGGCGCTCACCACGACCCAGGCGACGGGGCTCCTCGAGGCGGCGATCGTCGCGCTCGACCGATTGCTCTCGGCGGTCATCGAGGGGCACCGAAGGGCATCGGCACCTGGCGGCCGGCCCACCGGGGGGATCAGGTCCGATCGGAGCCGCGTATCTCGAATGGGTAGCGGAGACCGATCTGGCGCCGGATCTCCTCGACGACCGTGGCCCGTGGGTTGACGTCGCGCACCAGGGTGGGCGCCGTCGTCGCCGACCGGCGCGGGCCGACCATGCGGCATCCGATGTGCCGGGATCCTGCCAGTCAGTGCGACGGTGCCGTTACGCGCCGGTGGCGCGCCGGGCCGAGCTGCGCCGGCGCGGCGCGCCCGTGTCGTCCGACCGGCGCCGGCTGCTCGAGGGCGGTGTCGGCGATGGGCGCTCGTCCGGGCCCCGGGCATCCGGACCCGACGAGGTGGGCGGGGGTGGCGTGAGTGAGGCAGTCACCGTCGCGGCGTCCGGGTGCCGCCGTCGGATGAGCCAGTCGAGACCGTCGGCCGTGATCGCCCCGCGTCCGACACCCCGCGCCAGCGACGCGCCGAGCTCCTGCTCGTCGAGCTCCGCGATCTGCCACGCCGGAGCGCTCGATGGGAGCGCGTCCTCCTCGGCTCGCGGCCCGCGGATCCGGCGGATCAGCTCGTCGTGCGAGGTTTCGGCGGGCAGCTCGGCTCCTGGCGGCGTGGGGCCGCTCGGACGAGCGCCAGGGGGCTCCGTGAGGCGGAGACGCCGCCAGAGCTGTGTCCACGCGGTCGACAGGCCACTTCCGGTCATGTCTCGTCTACCTCGTGGCCGGCCAGGGCGGATCCGCTGTCTCCCACGCGCTCGACGAGGACGAGGGCGGCCGTGGCCCGTCGCCGGGTGGGGAGCACGGGCAGCACGGGCAGCACGCGATGGAGACAGTACACGCTCGGACCGTACGGGTGCGACGCGGTGTCGGGGAAGGCCCGAAAGGTACCGCCGGGGGCTACCCCAATCGGCGGGATGCGCACGAGGTTGCCGTGGTGCAGGTCCGGACGCTGCGGCAGCCGAGCCCTGGGCCGACCGTTCGCCGGCGTCGTCGGCCGCATCGGCCGTCTCCGCGCGCTCGTCCGCTGAGGCCGCTCAGGCTCGATCGGGATGGCCTGGTTCGGCGGCGAAGGCGGCGATCCGTACCGGGAGCCGCCGCGAGCCCCACCGGCCGGCGGGCCCGGCGAACACGCCGGGGACCTGCCCGCCGCACGTGCCGCAGCGGCCGTCATCGGTCACGCGGTACGTGCCGATCTCGTACCCGTCCCGCTCGATGAGGAGCGCGCCGCAGGCGTGGCACCTGGTCGACTGCCCGCTCCGGTCCTGCACGTTGCCCGTGTACGCGTAGCGGATCCCGTTGGCCAGCGCGA
>JAJYGO010000075.1 GCA_021785115.1 Chloroflexota bacterium
ATCGGCGCCGTCCTGGCCGCGGCAGAGACACTCGACGCCACTCCCGAGGAGCTGGGGGTACGGCGCGCCACGCTCGAGGACGTCTTCCTCGACCTCACCGGCCGCGCGCTGCGCGACTGAAGGGGGTCCCCGTGGAGGCTCTGCTCGCGCTCACGATCGCCAATCTCAAGAGCTTCGTCCGGGACCGTGCGGCGCTCTTCTGGACCATCGCGTTCCCGGTGATCTTCGTGCTCCTCTTCGGGACGCTCTTCGGCGGGACGGGCACGGCGAGCTTCCGGGTGGGCTGGGTGGACCTGGACCACACGGCGTCGTCGGCCGGCCTGGAGAAGGCCTTCGCGCGGACGGGGGTGCTGACGCTCACGCCGATGAGCGACGCGTCGGCCATGGCGCAGACCCGCCAGGGACAGCTCGACGCGGTGATCGTCGTGCCGGCCGGGTACGGTGCCGCCGTGGGGAAGGCGCGCGGGGACGGCGGCACGACCGGGTCGGTCTCGCTGACGCTGTACACGGACCCCACCCATACCTCGACGGCACAGGCCATCGAGCAGATCGTCGACGGCGTGACGACGGGCGTGAACCAGGCCATCTCGGGCCGGCCGCCGCTCCTGTCCGTTGCCGTCAGGCCGATCGCCGGCACGGCCATCGCAAGCGGCGCGACGTACTACGTGCCGAGCATCCTCGCCATGGCGATCATGCAGCTCGGCATCTTCGCCGCGATCCCGCTCGTGCAGCAGCGCGAGAAGCTGATCCTCAAGCGGATCGGCGCCACGCCGCTCCCGCGCTGGACCCTGGTCGGTTCAAACGTGCTCCTCCGCCTCGTGATCGCCGCCGTCCAGACCGCGATCATCCTGGCCATCGGCCTCGTCGGGTTCCACGTCCGCATCACGGGCAACTGGGCGCTGATCGCCGGGATCGTCGCACTGGGCGCGCTGATGTTCACGGCGCTCGGCTACGTCATCGCATCGTTCGCCCGAACCGAAGAGGCGGCGAATGGCGTCACCCAGGTGGCCCAGGTGCTCATGATGTTCCTGTCGGGGATCTTCTTCCCGATCGAGGTCATGCCGGAATGGATGAGGAGCATTGCCCGACTGCTGCCGCTCACGTACCTCGGCGACGGACTGCGGCAGGTGATGGTCGGCGGGTCGCCGTTCGTCCCGCTCGGCGTCGGGATGGGGGTCCTGGCCGCCTGGCTGGTCGTCTGCCTGGCGATCTCCGCTCGGTTCTTCCGGTGGGAATAGGCATGCGGCCATGTGGCGCGAGAGGATGCTGCGCGCCCACCACGGCAGCGAGCTGGCAGTCCGCGCCCTCGGCTACGCCGTCGAGATTGCGAGGCTGACCGGCGCGAATCGAGGTGCTCAGCGTCGTGCCGGTCCACGCAGGGCGGACGGGGCTCGATCCGTGGGACGACAGGGCGGGTTCACACCTCCGAGCTTCGGGACGCCCGTGACCGGATGGTGGCAGCCGGTGGCACGATGCTCCCGGGGGCTCGACGGCGGCCCGCGAAGCCGCGCTCCCCGCGGCTAGACTCGAGGTCATGGACGACGGCTCGCGCAACGACGCCTCGTGGAACGCGCGGGACCCATCGCCCGTACCGGGGGGTGAGCCGCTCGAGGACTGGCCCCCGCAGATTCCGCCTCCGTCTCTGCCGTCCCGCCGGCGGAAGGCCCTTGCCGCGTTCCTGGTCGCGCTCGTCCTCGTCGGGCTGCTCGGCCCCGCGACCGCGCTGGACCTCGGGCGAAACGTCTCGAGCGCGTCGCCGGCACCAGTCACCCACGCGGCCGGGACCGTCCGCGTCTTCGGCTGGCTCCCGGCCACGTATGATCCCGCGCGCCAGGGAGACACCGGGACCGCGTCGCTGCTGGCCCAGCTGTTCGAGGGCCTGACCGCGTGCGACGCCTCGCTGTCCGTCCGCCCCGCACTGGCCGACTCGTGGACGGTTTCCCGGGACGGCCTGACGATCGCGTTCCACCTGCGGTCCGGCATCACGTTCTCGGACGGCACGCCGATCACCGCCTCGGACGTCGTCTCGAGCTGGCTCCACGTTCTCGACCCACGGCTGGCCGCGCCCCTCGCGTCGATCCTCGACGACGTCCAGGGAGCCACCGCCTACCGCGAGGGAAGGGGCAGCAGGTCCGGTGTCGGGGTCTCGGCGAGCGGCGACACGGTCGTCGTCCGCCTCGTCACGCCGGCATCGTGGTTCCCGTCCGTCGCCGCGAACCCGGTCCTCGCGGTCGTGCCGCCCGCGGAGGCCCGGACGCTCGACGTGACCACGGTCCCGCCCGCGTTCGTCGGCTCGGGCGCGTACGTCGTGACAGCCGAGGGACCGTCGTCGATCACGCTGCGGGCGAACGCGCGGTACTGGGCCGGCACCCCGGCGATCGGAACCGTGACGGTCGTGACGGACCTCGGTGGGCGGAGCGTCGTCGAAGCGTTCAACGCGGGCGCCGTCGACTACGTGCCGCTCGATGAGGCGGACGCGCTGTGGGTTCGCTACGACCGCCAGCTCGGGCCCCAGCTGCGCGAGGAGCCGTCACTCACGGTGACGTACTACGGCTTCGACACGCGCCGACCGCCGTTCGACGACCTGCGCGTGCGCCTCGCGTTCGCCGAGGCCGTGGACTGGCGCAGGATCGCGCTGCTCGCCGACGGACCCGACGCGGTGGCCACCTCGTTGGTGCCGCCGGGCATCCCCGGACGCTCCACGACCGACTACCTGCCAGCCTTCGACCCGGCTGCCGCCCGCGCGGCGCTGGCCGCGTCCGGCCATCCGGGTGGGCGCGGCCTCTCCGCGATCACGCTCGTGAGCGACGGCACGGCCTACGACGAGGCGGTGGTCGACCAGCTGAAGCAGAACCTGGGCGTCTCGGTGCGCCTCGAGATCGAGCAGACCGACGCGTACGCGGCCGCGCTCGTCGGTCGGACACCGGACATGTGGAGCATGTCCTGGGTCGCCGACTTCCCGGCGCAGGAGGACTTCCTCGGGATGCTGCTCCGGCCTGGCGCCACCTCGAACTTCGGCGGCTGGGACAGTCCGGCATACGCGGCGGCGCTCGACGCCGCGGGACGCGCGAAGACGGCCGCGGCGGCGGAGGCGGCGTACGCATCCGCGCAGTCGATCCTTCGGAGCCAGGTCCCCGTCGTGCCGGTCAGCTATGCCGCCTGGGGGTCGCACGGGGCGGCATCATGGGCGCTCGCGCGGACGGGACTGCTCGGCGCGACGACCAACGGTCTCGGCACGCCGCGATTCGCGGGGCTGGCGTGGGCGCCATGACGCACGCGGCGCGGTCTGGATCGCGATCCCCACGGTCACGCATCGTCATCTTCGCGGCGGCGATCGCGCTCGCCGCCGGGCTCACGCTCCGCATCGGGACGGCGCCTGTTGCGGCCGCAGGCGTCGCGTTCGATCCTCCAACGGCCACCGCCGTGCTCCTGCAGCCTCTCGTGTTCCGGGACACGTTCACCTCGGCCGTCCGACCGGCGCGTGTCGAGCTGCTCGTCACGGCTCCATTCGTCGCGGGGACGACCGTCGAGGAGGTGAAGCCGTTCGCGGCGCCGGGCGGCGCGTGGCAGGTGAGCGTCTCGCAGCCCGACACGGGGTCGGTGAACACCGTGTACCGGTTCGCGGTCCGCGTGACGCTTCCCGACGGGACGGTGGCCGAGAGCCCGACCGGGACCGCCACGGTCGTCGACCGGCGGTTTGCGTGGCAGACACTCTCCGGGCGAACCGTGACGCTGCACTGGTACGGGTACACGCGCGGCCAGGCGCAGGGCTGGCTGAACGCCGCCGAGGCCGCGGTCACGCGCGCGTCCGCTGCGATCGGCCTCGCCGTCGTCCCGCATGTCGACTTCTTCGCATACAGCGCGTCGCAGCCGTTCTTCGACGCGGTGGGAGGCGGCGCGAATGCGGACGCGGCGGGCGTCTACATCCTCGACACGCATACGGCGTTCGGGACGATCCTCCCGTCCGACGTCTCGTCGACCTGGCCGGACGAGGAGATCGCGCACGAGATCACGCATCACGTCTTCGAGGTCGCGACGAACAACCCCTACCACGCTCCCCCGCTGTGGCTCGACGAGGGCTGTGCGGTGTACTACTCGGAAGGTGTCGGGCCGCGGAACGCGGACCTGCGGCAGGGCATCGCGGCCGGCATGATCGTCCCCCTCGACGGGCTGACCGACGCGTTTCCGTCGACGACCGACCCCTTCGTCCTGTCCTACGCCGAGGCGGTTTCGGCGGTCGGCTATTTCCTCCGGACGTACGGCCAGCCGGCGCTCCGGACGCTGCTCGCCGCCTACGCACGCGGATCGACCGACGACGAGGCGTTCCAGGCGGCGACGCACACCTCGGCAGCGGCCTTCGAGGCCGCCTGGCTGTCCTCGATCGGCGCGACGTCGCCCGCCGCGTACGGTCCGCGCCCCGCGCCACCTGGCCCGGTGCCGCCCGGATGGCCGGCCGTGCCGTCGGCGGCGCCCGTGTCCGGGATCGCGTTGGCCGGACTCGGGGCCGCGATCGCGGCGCTCCGGCGCCGGCGCCCCCGGATCCGTCGCCCCCTCACGCTGCGGGGCGAACCGCACGGCGGGCCAGCGAACGACGCGGCACCCACGGCGGGCGAGACGACGGGCGAGACCGGATGAGGCGCGTGTTGCGGCGTCTCCGCGCGGTGCCGAGCTGGCAGCTCACCCTCGGCGCGGCGCTGCTCGTGCTCGGGTTCCTCATGACGGCGCAGGCGGCCGCGGAACCCTCGCGCGTCCGATACACGACCCAGGAACGGCCACCGCTCGTCGAGACGGCGACCGAGCTGCAGCGCGAGCAGGACGCACTGAAGTCGCAGATCCTGCAGCTGCGTTCGCAGGTGGAGCAGCTCGAGGCGGCGTCGGCGGGCAACGACGCCCTCGTCACCGAGCTGAACGACGAGCTGCAGCGCGCTCGCCTCGCGGCCGGGCTCGTCGATCTCGAGGGGCCCGGGGTCGTCGTGCAGCTCGAGGACTCGACGCAGCCGGTGCCGCCCGACGCCGCTCCGGCCGACTACCTGGTCAGCGCGGCGGACCTCCGCGCCGTCACGGACGAGCTCTGGCTCGACGGCGCGGAGGCGATCGCGGTGAACGGCGAGCGGGTGACCGCGACGAGCGGCGTCACCGACGTCGGCTCCTCGATCCTGCTCAACGGCGCGTACCTCCAGCCGCCGTACCAGGTCGTCGCGATCGGACCCGCGGACCTGTACGGCCGGCTGATGGGTTCCGCGAGCTTCGCGGCCTTCGTGCGGGCGCGCGTGGAAGCCTTCGGCATCCGGCTCGGCGCCGGGTCGATCGACAAGGCCGTCGTGCCGGCCTACGCCGGCGCCTTCGCCCTCGGCTATGCCCGACCCCTCGCATCCGCGCCGCCCTCCCCGTCGTCCGTGGCATCGAGGGCGCCGTGAAGGCCGGGATGCGCTCGCGCCGGGCGCAGTGGACGATCGCCGCGGTGGCGCTCGTGCTCGGCTTCCTCGCGATCGTGCAGCTTCGCGCCCAGGCGGGGGGCGTGGGCTTCGCGGGCATGTCGGCACAGGACCTGACGACGCTGGTCGCGAACCTGAACCAGCGGAACACGCAGCTGTCGTCCGAGGTGGCGACGCTGTCCGGACAGGTGCGGATGCTGCAGGATGCCCGGGCGCGGGGCGTGTCCGTGGCCGGCGACCTCCGCAACGACCTGGGCCGGACGCGCCTGTGGGCCGGCCTCGACGCGGTGACCGGCCGCGGCGTGACGGTCGACTGCGACGGACCGATCACGGCCGACGAGGCGAACGACCTGCTGAACGAGCTGCGCGTGGCCGGCGCCGAGGCGCTCGCTGTCGGTTCCGTGCGCGTCGTGACGGGCACCGTGTTCGCCGGACCACCCGGCCGTCTGTCCGTCGAGAATTTCCCGCTCCCGGCAGCGTTCCGCGTCAGCGCCGTCGGCAACAGCCTCAACCTGACCGCCGCGCTCACGCGCGTCGGCGGAATCGTCAGCGGGCTGCAGGTCACGAACCCTGACGTGCGCCTCGTCGTGACCCCCGCCGACTCGCTCGTGCTGCCGGCGACGGCTCGCTCGCTCATCCCGGCCGACGGCAGGCCGCGACTCTAGGCTGGTAGGCTGTCGCGGATGCCCGGCCAGCCCGTTGTCGCCTTCCGGATCGCCGACCGCGTGCGGCTCCGCAAGCCCCATCCGTGCGGCAGCGCGACGTGGCGGGTCGTCCGCCTCGGGGCCGACATCGGGCTCGTCTGCGACGGTTGCGGGCGGCGCGTGCTGCTGGAGCGGCGAGAGCTCGAGCGCCGGCTGGTCGAATTCCTCGACCGCGGGCCAGAGCAGGCCCCGGGGGCGACATGACCGGCGCGCCCGAGCCCTCCGGCCTCGGCGTCCTCGCCAACCGTCGGTTCCTGCTGCTGTGGCTCTCGCAGCTGTCGACGCAGGTCGGCGGGAACATGGTCCTCTACGGGCTGACGATCCTCGTCTACGGCCTGACCTCGTCGAACTCGGCGGTCAGCCTGCTGATCCTGACGTTCCTCGTCCCATCGGTCGTGTTCAGCGCCGTGGCCGGCGTCTACGTCGATCGCATCGACCGGCGCCTGATCCTGACCGCGACGAACCTCGGCCGCGGGGTCGCGATCCTCGCGATCGCCTTCGTCAGCGGGCAGCTGTGGCTCATCTACCTGCTGAACATCGCGGTGTCCACTGCGACGACGCTGTTCGCGCCGGCCGAGGCCGCGATGATCCCGTTCCTGGTCGATCGGGACCAGCTGCTGCAGGCGAACGGGCTGTTCACGTTCACGCTGAACGCGGCGTTCGCGATCGGGTTCGCGCTGCTCGGCCCGCTCGTCGTGAACCTCGCCGGCGCGACCGCGCTGCTCGTGCTCGTCGCCGCGCTCTACTTCGTCGCCGCCGCGTTCTGCTTCACGCTCCCACGCACGGAACCCGACACCGTGCCCGAGGAGGGCGCGCTGGGGGGCGCCGAACGCGCCATGGCGGCGCTCGTCGGGGAGCTGCGCGAGGGGCTCGGCTACATCCGGTCGAACCCGCGGATCTTCTGGTCGCTGACGTATCTCGCGGTCACCGCGTCGCTGATCGGGGTGCTCGGCTCCATGGGCCCCGGCTTCGCCACGAAGGCGCTCGGGCTGCGTGAACAGGACTTCGTCGTCGTGATCCTGCCACTCGCCGTCGGGATCGTCTCCGGCATCCTCGCGCTCAACGCGTATGGCCGGTACCTGCCACGGCGGCGCGTCATCGAGGGCGGGCTCCTCACGCTGTCGGGCGCGCTCATCGTGATCTCGCTGGCAGGCCCGATCTCGCGGTTCCTCACCGACGCGACCGCCCATCACCAGTCCGTCGCCCAGCTCGGCCCCATCGTGTCGCTGCTCGCGATCGTCATCGTGCTCGCGTTCATCGCCGGCTGCGCGTACGCGTTCGTGGCGATCCCGGCGCAGACGCAGCTCCAGGAGGAGCTGCCCGAAGAGGTGCGCGGGCGCGTGTTCGGTGTCCTGAACATGCTCGTGAGCATCTCGAGCTTCCTGCCGATCGTCATCGTGGGGCCCGTCGCCGACCTCGTCGGGACGCCGGCCGTGCTCGTCGCGGCGGCACTCGTCGTCGGGGCGGTCGGGGTCGGCTCGATGGTCGTCGTCACGCCCGAACGGGTCGCCGCGGCAACTCCGGCCCACGTTGTGGCGGTCGATCCCATCTCCGTCACCGTCGCGCATTCCCGGGACGACCGGGCGCACCGGACGCGCGACGAGGGCCGAGCGGGGCAGGAGACCAGGGCAGACGGCGGAGAACAGGCTCCGCGGGCCGGGACGAGGCGCCCGAACCGCGCATCCGAGACCGGAGACCCACCTGCGTGACCGGGACCCCGGGGTCGTGGCGCGTCCTGGCCATCCTGGTCATGGGCCTCGCGATCGTCGTCGGGCTCGTGCTCGTCCTGGTGATTCCGATCGTGCTGCTCGCGTTCCTGTGCGTGGCGTTCGCGGTGATCACGCTGCTCATCGTGCCCGCGAGCCGCCGTCCGCCGCTCCCGCCGCTGTCGGACCGGGAGATCGCGGCGCTCGGACCACTGCCGACCGCGACCGTGGTGATCGCCGGGCGGGACGAGGCGGCCGTCATCCCGCACCTCCTCGCGGATCTCGGCTCCCAGGACCACTGCGACCAGGATGGACGGGCGCGCTTCGAGGTGATCGTCGTCGACGACCGCTCGATCGACGGGACAGGGATCATCGCTCGCGACGCGGCCGTCGCGGCCGGGATCGGCGACGTGACACGGCTGGTCCGGCGAGGACCGCCGCATGACGCGCCGACGGGGCCGCGCCCCGACGCGCCGACGTGGCCGCGCTCCGTTGCGCCGACGGGGCCACGCCCTGAGGCGCCCACGGGTCCGCACCCTGAGGCGCAGACCGGCGTGCCGCCCCGGCCGGGAACGGGTTCCTTCGCCGTGTCGCACGCCCGGGCGACGGCCTTCCTCCCGGAGCTCCCGGACCTGCCGCTCGCCGACGGCAAGGGGGCGGCGCTCAGCGCGACGGGTCCGGACGACTATCGGGGCGAGTTCGTCGTCGTGCTGGACGCGGATGCCCGCATCGCGCCGGACTACCTTCGCCGGGCGGCGTCGTACTTCGCACGCGGGGCCGGGGCGATGACGGCACGGCGACGGACGCTGCGGCACAGACCCGCGGGCTGGTTCTGGGCGCAGCTCGAGGCGGCGCAGGCCGACGAACAGGACGCCGACGGCGAGATCCAGCGAGGGCGGTGGGCCAGCGGCGGCTGCAGCGAGTTCCGCGGGAACGGCATCATGGTCCGGACCGAGCTGCTCGCCGCCGCCGGCGGGTGGCACGAGCACGCCCTGTGCGAGGACCTCGACCTGTCGTCGAGGATCGCGGTGCTCGGTGAGCGGGTGGGCTGGGCGCTCGACGTCGCCGCCTGGGAGGAGCCCGTGCTCGACCTGGGCGCGCTGCGGCGACAGCGCCTCCGGTGGGGAATGGGGATCATCCGGCGCGAGCTCGAGCTCACGCTTCCGGTGCTTCGGAGCCCGCGGCTGAGCCTCCGGGCGAAGGCCGACTACCTCGCGTACTCCGCGCAGACCGTCCTGCCGGTCTCCCTGCTCGCTGCCCTCGTCGGCGGGGCGGTCGCCGGCACGTGGCCGTCGCTGCTGCTGCTGTTCGCCACGTACCTGGGACCCGGCGCCGTGCTCGCCGGCGACTCGCTGCGGTGGGAGGGGCTCTCCGGCGCTCACTCGCTCCCCGAGCGCCTCGCTCGGAGCATGCGATTGCTCGTCTTCTCCGGGCTGTGGATCCCGGTCTTCACCGCCAGCTGGCCGCTGGTCGCGTTCGGTCGCGGGCCGGTGCGCTACTCGAAGACCGAGCATTCGGGAGCGCCTGCGGGGTTCCGGCCCGGCTCGCACGACGGGGTGCGCTGAACGGTCGCGTGCGAGCTCGCGTGGCAGCGAGGCGACGCCCGCGTGAGCGGAGCCGAGTTGGCCGCGAATCGCGCGCGCGCACCCAACGGGCTCGTCGCCCCGGCGCTCCCTCAGCGCGCCGCAGGCTCCGGAGCGTGCCGCGACCGGGTCGCCGCCTGCTCGTCCGCGTGGACGATGCGAGCGCTTCCCGCGGCCGGCCAGAAGCTGCTCTCGCGCCCGTCGGCCCATCGCACGCGGTAGTGGGGCCCGGTCGACGACGTGAGCACCTCGAGGATGACGCCCTCTCGGTCTCGGAGACCCACCCGCTCCGACTCGACGACGATGTGGTCGCCCACTCTCGCTTCCATCAAGGCGCCTCCTTTCGATCGGCGGACGGTTCCAGCGTGCCCCGGCGCGGTACCGACGGGAAGGGTCGGAGGTCACGTTCGGCGGCTGCGCGGTTCGACGTAGGACGTTCGCGCGTCTCCGCTGATCCACGTGGTCCTTGGCGAAGACCTGTTGGCGCGGTGACACTCGGGAGGACCGCCGAAGCGAGGCGGTCGTGCCTGGGGGCGTCGATGAGGTCCTCGTGTCCGTTCGTCCGCGCGTCGTGCCTCGCCGCCGGCGGTCCGGCCGGCTCTCCCGTCCGTCCCTCGTCCTCATCGGCCTGATCGTCGCGGGCGTGACTGGCTGCGCCATCCCGGTCGTTGCCGGCAACGCGGCACGACCCGCCGACAGGACCACCGCCGTCCCGGCCTCCGCCGCCGCGCCGACTCCCTCGCCGACCGTCCGGCCGACGGCGCGGCGTTCCGTTGCATCGCGTCCGGCCGCGACCCCCGAGCCCGTCGCCACCGCGACTCCGAAACCGGCTCCCAGACGCACGTCGCGGCCCACCGTCGTCGTCCCCGCCCCGGTCGCGACGCCTCGCCCGCTTCCCACGCCGACGCCGATCCCGACGGCTCCGCCTCCCGTGCTCGGCGGTCCGCTGCCCGCGTGCCGCGCCGGCGCGCTGCCGGTGCTGTCCGACGTCGTCACGCCGCACCATGCGTATGCCGACTGGGCCCTCAGCCTGCTCGACACGCGGTACATGCTCCCCGCGTCGTACGCGCCGCCCGACCTCGAACCGGTGTCCGCCGCGGCCGTCGCCGGGAGCGGGCAGCTGCGCGCGCTCGTGATGCCGGATCTGAAGGAGATGGCGGCAGCGGCGAAGGCGGCCGGCGCGCCGATCCAGGTCTTCTCTGCCTACCGCAGCTACGCGTACCAGGTGTCCGCGTTCGACGGCTGGGTCGCGGTGGACGGCTGGGTCGCCGCGCTCAACTCCTCGGCGCGACCGGGCCACTCCGAGCACCAGCTCGGGACCGCCATCGACGTGGGGTCGCTTGGGGGCGCGCCGCCCTGGAACGTGAGGGACTGGGCCGCCACGACGAAGGCAGGCGCGTGGATGGCCGCGAACGCGTGGCGCTACGGATGGGTGATGAGCTACCCCGCGGGACGTACGGACGTCACCTGCTATGCCTACGAGCCCTGGCATTATCGCTACGTCGGCCGGGCCGCCGCCGCCGAGTTGCACGCCGCAGGCGAAACGTTGCGCCAGTGGTTGTGGCCGCAGCAGTAGCCGCGCCGCGTCCCGCGAGCGACGTGCAAGGCGATTCCCCGACGCGGCGCGCCGCGTGAGAGGCGGCCGTCCGCACCATCGCGGGCGGTGGGACCCGGAGAACGCCCCTTCACGCCCGTGCGCGCCACGATCCTCCGCCTGGGTGCCGCCGTCATGGTGCTCGCGCTGCTCGTGGTCGCCACGGTGATCGCGCGCGGGGGACTCGACCGCCCGTGGTTCGACCGGGCCTACCTGATCGTCCTGGAGAACCACGGTGCAGCATCGATCGTCGGCGATCCGCAGGCGCCGTACATCAACCGCCTCATCTCGAGCTACGGCCTGGCCGTCGACGACTACGCCGTGGCGCACCCGTCGCAACCCGACTACCTCGCGCTGCTGACGGGCTCGACGCTTGGCGTCACCGACGACGGCGTGCACACCCTGTCGTCGACGAGTCTCCTCGAGCAGCTCACGCAGCACGGCCGAACGTGGCACGTGTACGAGCAGGACTACCCGGGACACTGCTTCACGGGAGCGCAGGCGACGGGCGGCGTCGACCTGGTCGGGCAGGCCGGGACGTACGTGCGCCGGCACGACCCGGCCATCTCGCTGACGAGCGTCAGTGGCAGTGCGGTCGCGTGCGGGCACATCACGCCGCTGGCGGCCTTCGACCCCGGCGCGGCCGACTTCGAGATGATCGTGCCGAACCTGACGAACGACATGCACGACGGCACGGTCGCGCAGGGGGACGCCTTCCTCGCGGCGTTCGTGCCGCGCATCATCTCGAGTCCCGCGTTCTCGCACGCCGCGCTGTTCATCACCTGGGACGAGGGCTCGGGCAACGCGAACGGCGGGGGCCGGGTCCCACTC